>JAOTTJ010000426.1 GCA_029864465.1 Gammaproteobacteria bacterium
CCACGATGACGTCGCAATAGCGCATTACCTGTTTACGAGTGCCGACAAGAGCAAGAGTAAAGACGGCAAGATTGAGACCAGCAACGGCCGGTATACCGACATCCTGGTTCGCACCGATGACGGTTGGAAGTTCATCGCCTGGTCGGGAGGGAGCGACGACTGACGGCGGAGTTTCCATAACAGGCCCAGGCAGGGCCATTTCGGTTAAGCATGGGTTCAGCTAGGCGGCGCTATTATTGACCTCAACATGGACAGGTCCGCAAGATATTATGGACCGGGAGGCCGCATGAAATACCGACTGCACGCCAAATACGGATTGGCAAGAACATTCCTCGCATCGTTCGCGTGGCTGGCGCTATTGCCCGCAGCGGCGTTGGCGCAGGTCCCGGTGGATGAAAGCGGCGAAATCATTGGTGATTTCGAAAAGCAATACTCAGAGCCGGCGACCGGTAATGAGGATATTCCCTTGCTTTCGACGGTTGAACTCGAGGAACTGGTCGGCCCCATTGCGCTATACCCGGATGATCTGCTGGCGATCGTACTACCCGCCGCCGCCTACCCTCTGCAGATCGTCGACGCGGCCCGCTTCCTGGAGGCGCTCGAGAAAGATCCGTCACTCGAACCGGATCCGGACTGGGATGACACGGTCGTCGCACTGCTGAACTACCCTGAGGTGATCGAACTTCTCAACGACGATATCGACTGGACCTGGCGACTCGGTGAAGCTGTCGTGTCACAGCAGTCTGATGTCGTCGTCGCGATTGAAACGTTTCGCGACCGCGCCTATGCAGCGGGCAATCTCAAGAGCGATTCTTACCAGAACGTAGCGCGCAACGAGGGCGTCATCGAGATTACGCCGGTCGCCGAAGATGTCATTTATGTGCCCTACTATGAGCCCGCGCGCGTGATCGTCTACCAACCGCGACCCGTCTACTACTACTATCCGCGCCCGTATCCGGTTTATTACTACCCGTACTCGTCGGCTCACGCCTTTAATCGCGGGTATTTCTGGGGCGTCACGACGGCGTTTACGATCGGCTGGTATTCCGACAGCCTGAATGTGTTCCACCACAGCTACTTCGGACACCCTTACTACGGTCGTTCCTACTGGGATCGCTGGTGGTATCGCCGACCGAGCAGGACAATCTATAACACGACGTATCTCAGCAATAACACGAACATCACGGTCAACCGATACTACGGTGGTGATCGCTGGCGTCCCCGTGACAACCGGCGTGACTATGTATCGACACGACGTGTCACTCGCAACCGCCATTACCCTAGCCCGCGACCGCAAGGTACGAGGACTCGTGTAACACGGATCGATAACCAGGAGCAAAACGTACGCAATAACACGCGTCGACGTGAGGACCTTCGTGAACCGATAGCGTTTCGCGAGCGCCCACGCAACACTGCGACGGGCCGGACCGCGGGTATCGACCGCCGTCGGCAGACAGCGCGTGTGACGCCACGCACCGAAACTGCAGCGCGGACTCGAACTGAAACAGCGCGAACCTTGCGTCAGCCGCAAACGCGTGACCGGAGGCAGGAACCACAGGACCGGCGCCGTGACACCAGGCAGCGACGTTCTGATCCGACGCCCAAGCTGCGAAGGGCAGAGCCCGCGGTGCCAGTGCGTCGCAACGAGGCGGAACGTCAAACGCGACGCCCGGCCCCGGCGCCCGCAACACGCCGCGCGGAGCCGCAGCGCCAGGTGAGGCAGGCTGCCCCTCAGCGCCAGCTCAGGCAGGCTACCCCACAGCGTCAGGAAAAGGTGCAGCGCAGAAGCTCCGACGCGAAAGAGGCCCGGCAATCGTCGGTGCAGAAATCGGAGCGATCATCGAAACGACAATCGTCGAAACGACAACCGTCGTCGCGCACATCGGAGCGGCGCCGTTAGAGACTAGTTGCTCTCGGGAGGCCCATTGTCATCGGGCTTCCCACGGGGCTTGTCTTCAGCGGTCAGTTCCCAGGCAATGTAGGCGATACAGCCGGCGGCTATCAGCGCGAGCGCGATCGAGACGATTGGAACAATGCTTGCCATCACTCCATGCTATCACCGTTTGAGACAGCGTCATCTTTCGCGCGCCTGGGTAATCGGCCCGATTTCTGCAGCGCCGCACGCAACACGAACTCTATTTGCGAATTCAGGCTGCGCAAGTCATCCCTGGCCCAGCGCTGCATAGCCTCGAGCGTTTTCGCGTCAATTCGCAGCGCGAAGGATTTTTTTGTCGCCATGTTTTGCCCTGGTCTTTCGTCTCGAACAGCCGGATCAGGTATACAGCGAACCGGTATTCAGAACCGGCTGCGCGCTCTCATCACTGCACAGCACGACCAACAGATTACTAACCATTGCCGCTTTGCGTTCCTCATCGAGTTTGACAACATCATTATCGCGCAGCTCGTCGAGAGCCATGTCTACCATTCCCACAGCACCGCGGACAATCAGCTGACGCGCAGCAATGATGGCGGACGCCTGCTGGCGCCGAAGCATCGCGTTAGCAATCTCGGGCGCATAAGCGAGATGGCTGATGCGAGCCTCAATCACCGTAACCCCCGCTTTCTCCAGGCGATCCTGGATTTCTTCACGGAGTGCCAGCGCGATCTCGTTCGGATGACTGCGTAGCGCCGTGCCCTCGCCTTCGTGCGGTTCGTAGGGATAGGTCGTCGAGAGATTACGAAGCGCCGACTCACTCTGGATCTGCACGAAC
>JAOTTJ010000084.1 GCA_029864465.1 Gammaproteobacteria bacterium
CGGCTACCCGCAGATTGGCCAGGGGGACTATCTCCAAGCCGTGCGCCGCGGCGAGGAAATCGACGACGAAGCCGATGCAGTTGCGGTACTCGTCGCCTCGGGTACGATTCTCGACGGCGAGCAGCCGCCGGGCACGATCGGTGGAAACTCGACGGCAGACATGATCCGCGATCTCGCTGACGAGGATAGCGTCAAGGCACTCGTGCTCAGAGTTGATAGCGGCGGCGGCAGCGCCTTTGCTTCGGACGTGATCCTGCGAGCGCTCGAGGTATTTCAGGAGTCCGGCCGCCCGCTCGTCGTGTCGATGGGCAGTGTCGCCGCATCAGGAGGGTACTGGATCTCGATGAGTGCCGATGAGATATGGGCGTCTCCCACGACGTTGACCGGTTCGATTGGAATCGGCGCAACGATCCCGACGTTTCCGCGGACGCTCGATGCGCTCGGGATCCACGTCGACGGCGTCGGCACGACAGCGCTCGCCGGGCAACTCAGTCTGACGCGGCCGCTCGGTCCAGACATCTCCGATCTGATCGAGCAGTCGATCGAGTACGGCTACGAAGAGTTCATCACGAAGGTCGCATCGCACAGAGAGCGAGCGATCGAGGCTATCGACGCAGTTGCACGCGGCCGGGTTTGGATCGGTGAGGACGCGCGGGAGCGGGATCTAGTCGATCGTATCGGCGACCTCGACGATGCGATTGCCTCGGCGGCGGGTCTTGCAGGTCTCGCTGAGGACGAGTACGAAGTTCGTTACGTCGAGAGGGAGCTCGAGCTAGCCGAGCAAATCGCATTGGAGTTCGTCCAATCGGCTGCGCCGCTCCTCGGTTCGCTGCAGTTCGGGCCGGCGCTCTCGCCCGGGTTCCAGCGATTGCTGGCAATTGCAGCCGAGCCGCTGAAGTGGGTGGACTCCCTGAACGATCCGAAAAATCTCTACGCGTACTGCTTCTGCGATGCGCGTTGACGAGGGTCGCGAGCATGCGCGTGGATCGCTGGCTGTGGTGCACGCGTTTCTATAAGACGCGCGGCTCAGCGGCCGAGGCCGTCAAGGGCGGCCATATCAAACTGGACGGTCAGCGCTGCAAAGCGGCGAAGGCCGTCGCTGTCGGCGACCAGCTCTGTATCACGAAGGGCGAAGAGACTTGGCATCTAACCGTGGTGGCGTTGCCGTCCCGGCGCGGCCCAGCCATAGAGGCGCAAGCTTGTTTCTGCGAAAGCGCCGAGTCGATCGAGCAGCGGCTCGCGCAGCGTTCGAGGCGCAGCGCCATCGCCGAGCAGGCGCCAACGAGTGGGCGTCCCGATCGGCGCACGCGCCGGCTCATTCGCGTGCGGCGTGGTCGAAGCTGAAGCTGAAGCTGCTAGTTCTCGATGACGATGACTTCAGGGTTCTTCGGAAAATCGTAGTAGGCGAGCCGTGCCGGCTTCTCGAGGATCTTCGACCATTCCTCGGCGTCGAGATCGATCGCCACGACACCTCCCGTCGGCAGATTCTCGAGCCTGAAATCCGGAAGCAGCTCGTTGACGAGGTCGGTCAAGCCGGGGTTGTGACCGACGATCATGAGGTCGGAGAAGTCGTCACGCTGGCGCCGTATGAGATCAGTGATCTCTTGGGGCGAGGCGAGGTAGATCTCATCTTCGAGCTGCAAGAATTCCGTAGGGTACCTGAGCGCGGCGGCGATGGCTTTGGCGGTCGTATGGGCGCGCACGGCTGGGCTTGCGAGGATCAGCGAAGGCCTGGCTTTACGTGCTACGAGGCGTCTACCCATCTTGCGCGAGTCGCGCTCGCCGCGTCCGGCCAGCGGCCGACTGCGATCCGGTGAGCCGGGATTGGCCCAGCTCGACTTCGCATGCCGTACGAGCGTTAGACGTTTCATCACACCAGGCTGCTAGAGGAGGCCCGCTTCGAGCTGTGCCGCCTCGGACATCATCGAGCGGTTCCACGGAGGGTCGAATACGAGCTCGACCTCTGCGCGCTCGATCGTCGGAACGATTTCGATTTTCTCGCGCACGTCTTCCATGAGGACGGGGCCCATGCCACAGCCAGGCGCCGTCAATGTCATATCCACATAAACGATGCGGCTGCCGTCGTCCGCGCGAGCAACTTCACAACGATAGATGAGTCCCAGATCTACGACATTGATTGGGATCTCGGGATCGAAACACGTTCTGAGTTGCTGCCAGATCACAGTTTCGATTTCTTTTTCGGTTGCATCGGCAGGAACTTCGGGCGGCTGCAGCGGTTCTTTGCCGATCGCATCTGCATCGATACCCGCGATGCGAAACAGATTGCCTTCGATGTAGATCGTGAAGCTGCCACCAAGCGCTTGCGTGACGAAGCCAGAGCTACCCTCGGGCAGGGTGACTTCGTCTCCCGACGGTATCAGGATTGCCGGGCACTCGCGGGTGAAAACAACGCGTTCGCTATTCGGGTAGTACATGGATCTGGTCGAACCTCACTCCGTGGATATCGCCTCGTCGTCACTCGTCAGCGCCGTCCTGAGGGCGTGCCATGCGAGGCTCGCGCATTTGATGCGACTGGGATATTCACGCACGCCCGACAGCGCCGCTAGTTTGCCGAGCTCGGTGCACTCGTTTTCATCGGTCTGCTCGGTCAGCATGCGGTGAACCTGCTTGAACAGCGCCAGGCTCTCATCGACCGTCGTACCTTTGACGCGTTCAGTCATGAGCGATGATGAGGCGACCGATATCGCGCAGCCCGTACCCGTGAATCGAACGTCGTCGACGCGACCATCATCGAGCTTGATGTAGAGCGTCATGCGATCGCCGCACAGGGGGTTGACGCCCTCGATAACACGATCGGCATCATCGAGCTCACCGAAATTTCTCGGTTGGCGGTTGTGATCGAGGATCACCTCGCGATAAAGATCGGTGAGATCGCTCACGAGAAGAGCTCCAGTGCGCGTCTCAAGCCCGCGATGAGGCGATCGACGTCATCATGGTTGTTGTAAAGCCCGAACGATGCACGCGCGGTCGCTGGGATACCGTAGCGGTCCATGACTGGCATCGCGCAGTGGTGTCCTGTGCGCACCGCTATGCCATCGCGATCGAGAATTGTGCCGAGATCGTGAGCGTGGATCTTTCCGAGTAGGAATGAGATGACGCCGGATTTTTGCTCGGCCTCGCCGACGATCCGCATGTCCGGTAACGTTCGCAACGCTTCGGTCGCGTAGCTCAGCAGTTCTGTCTCATAGCGGCAGCGTGCATCGAGATCGATTCCTGCCAAATAATCGATGGCGGCGCCGAGACCGATTACGCCGGTAATGTTAGGTGTGCCCGCTTCGAATTTGTGGGGCAGCTCGGCGTAGGTCGATTTGTCGAACGTCACCGTAAGAATCATTTCTCCACCGCCCTGATAGGGCGGCATGGAATCGAGCAAGGCCTCCTTGCCGTAAAGCACGCCGACGCCCGTCGGGCCGTACATCTTGTGGCCCGAGAATGCGTAAAAATCGCAATCGAGATCGCGGACGTCAACTTTGAGATGCGGGGTTGCCTGGGCGCCATCGATGAGCACGACCGCATTGGCTGCGCGGGCCTGCGCCGTCATCTCTTTGACCGGGTTAATCGTGCCGAGCGCATTGGAGACATGCGCGATAGCGACGATCTTCGTTCGCTCATTGAGCAATTGCGCGAATGCGTCGGCGTCGACCTCGCCGCGTCCAGTAATCGGTGCTGGCACGAGCTTGGCGCCGGTCTGCGCGCAGATAAGTTGCCAAGGCACGATGTTCGAGTGATGCTCCATGTGCGTGATGAGCACCTCGTCGCCCGGCTCGAGTTGCGTGCGGCCGAGCGTTGCCGCAACGAGATTGATCGACTCAGTGGTACCGCGGGTGAAAATGATCTCGTTGCAGTTGCGAGCATTGATGAATGCGCGTACGCGCTCGCGCGCCGCCTCGAAAGCGTCGGTCGAGCGGTGGCTGAGCTCGTGCACGCCACGGTGGATGTTCGCGTGGTCATGCTGCTCGTGAGCGACCATGGCGTCGATGACGGCTTGTGGCTGCTGCGCCGAGGCTGCGCTGTCGAGGTAGACGAGCGGCTTCCCATGGACCATCTGGTCGAGTATTGGAAAATCCGAACGCAACGAGGTGATGTCGGTAATGGGGCCCGCAGTCGAGACGGGCGTTTGCTGCTGAGCGCTGCTCACGTGGACGGGCTCCAGCCGATGTCCTCGGGTAGTGCAAGGCCGAATTTCTCGACAATTCGGTCATCGATCCCCGGCCATGGGGATTCGGTAAACAGCGCCTTTGCAAATGCGAGCGTGAGTAGGCCCCGCGCAGCGGCCTCGGCCATGCCTCGCGAACGCAGATAGAACAGGTGCGAGTCGTCGAGTTCACCAACTGTTGCGCCATGTGAGCACTTGACGTCGTCCGCGTAAATCTCGAGCTCTGGCTTCGTGTTGATTTCTGCCGTGGCGGCGAGCAGGAGATTATTGCTGGCTTGATCGGCCGAAATCGCGCGCGTGCCTTTATGAACGGAGACTTTGCCGCTGAAGACACCGCGTCCGTGCGCGCCGATGATGCTACGAAATCGTTGCTCGCTCGTCGTATGGGCGGCGAGATGATCGACGACTACGTGATTATCGACATGCTGGCCTTCGGCGCAGAGCAGTAGCCCGGCGAGCTCGCAGTTTGCGCCCGGCTCGGATAGTCGAACGTGTAGATCATTGCGCACCAGAGCGCCACCGACATCGATCATCATGATGTTCAATGCGGCGTCGGCGGCAAGTTGCGCGTCGGTCAGTTCCGTGTGCGTCTGTGCGGGGCCGTAATCTTGAATGCGGGTCAGCTTCAGGTGCGCGCCCGTGTCGAGCGCGATGCGGGTGAGGGCGTTGACCCAGCCCGAGCAGCTCGGTCCGCCTGCATAATGAATCGCGACATCGGCTCGTGCGTTCGCGCCGACGTCGATCGCGATCTGTGGTTGGCACGCTTGGGGTCGAGCCGACTGGCTCACAAACAGAAGGTGGATCGGTGCCTCGACCTCGGTGCCCGCGGGCACGCCTATTCGCACGCCGTGGCGCGCGAAAGCCACGTTGAGCGCCGCAAGCGGTTGGCCGCGAAGCGTCTCAGCCGCGACGAGCGGGCCGAGCGTCTCGAGGCTCTCGCCTAGGCTCGAGATGTCTACGCCATCCCCGAGCACTTCGGCTGCGAAGTTCGCTACGAGAAAACCGTCGACGAACACGAGGGCTGCGGCATCGGAATCGACGCCAGCGGCGCGCAATAGCGCGGCAGGGTCGGCTGCATCTGGTGCGGTTGGAAACAGATCGAGCTCGGCGTCAGAGATCCGCTTCAGATCCGTGTAATGCCATGCTTCCTGTTTACGTGTCGGGAAGCCTTGCCGGGCAAATGCCGCGAAAGCGGCCTCGCGCGCAGCCGCGACCGTCGTACCGCCGGGTAGTTCGGCAATCCGAGCCGCAAGCTGAGTGTGTAGCTGCTCGGGTGTCATGCGCTCTGGGCCTCCTGCTCGATCCACTCGTAACCGCGCTCGTCGAGCTCACGCGCGAGCGTGTGATCACCGGATCGCACGATCTTGCCGTGGGCGAGCACATGAACGTGATCAGGTTTGACGAGCTCGAGCAGGCGCTCGTAGTGCGTCACCAGGATCATCGAACGCTGTGGGTCACGCAGACTGTTGATACCATTCGCCACGATTTTGAGCGCATCCACGTCGAGTCCCGAATCGGTTTCGTCGAGCACGGCCAGGCGCGGCTCCAGCGTCAGCATTTGCAGGATCTCGTTGCGTTTCTTCTCACCGCCCGAGAATCCCGTGTTGACGCTACGGGAAAGGAAGTCCTCGTGAATCTGCATCAGCTTCATGTTGTCCTTGATGACGCGCATGAATTCGAAGGCGTCGAGCTCTGGCTCGCCGCGCGCGTGTCGCTGCGCATTCAGCGCCGCTTTTAGCAGATAGGCGTTGTTCACACCTGGAATCTCGATCGGATACTGAAAGGCCAGGAAGAGCCCCGCGTGGGCGCGCTCCTCGGGAGTCAGTGCCAGCAGATCCTCGCCGAGGAATTCGATTCGGCCAGCGGTGACCTCATAACCGTCGCGGCCAGCGAGTACTTGCGCAAGCGTGCTCTTGCCTGAGCCGTTGGGCCCCATGATGGCGTGCACTTCGCCAAGACCGACGGACAGCGAGAGGCCGTCGAGGATGTCCCGGTCCTGAACGCGAACGTGTAACGAATCGATAACTAGCATAGGGTTGGGGTCTCCGAGCTCAACCAACGGCGCCTTCTAGGCTCACATTGAGCAAATTCTGTGCTTCGACGGCGAACTCCATCGGCAGCTCCTTAAATACTTCGCGGCAAAAGCCGTTGACGATCAGATTGACGGCGTCTTCTTCCGAGAGCCCACGTTGGCGGCAGTAGAACAGTTGGTCCTCACTGATTTTCGAGGTTGTTGCCTCATGCTCGATGTGCGCGCTGCGCTCGCGGGCTTCGATATAGGGAAAGGTGTGGGCACTGCACTGGTCGCCGAGCAGAAGGGAGTCACATTGCGTGTAATTGCGGGCGCCTTGCGCTGTCGGCATGATACGAACGAGACCGCGATACGCATTCTGCGCATGACCAGCAGAGATGCCTTTGGAAATGATCGTGCTGCGGGTGTTGCGGCCAATGTGAATCATCTTCGAGCCAGTGTCGGCTTGTTGGTAATTGTTCGCGACGGCGACCGAGTAGAACTCGCCGACCGAATTCTCACCGCGCAGCACGCAGCTCGGATACTTCCACGTAATCGCAGAGCCGGTTTCGACCTGCGTCCAGGATATTTTCGAGTTTGCCCCGCGGCAATCGCCTCGCTTCGTCACGAAGTTGTAGATCCCGCCGACGCCGTTCTCGTCACCGGGATACCAGTTCTGCACAGTCGAGTATTTGATTTCGGCGTCGTCTAATGCGACGAGCTCGACGACTGCGGCATGCAGTTGGTTCTCATCGCGCATCGGTGCCGTACAGCCCTCGAGATAGCTCACGTGGCTGCCTTCGTCGGCGATGATGAGTGTGCGCTCGAACTGTCCGGTATTGGCAGCGTTGATGCGAAAGTACGTCGACAGCTCCATCGGGCAGCGCACGCCTTTGGGGATGTAGACGAATGACCCGTCGCTGAATACGGCCGAGTTCAGTGCCGCGAAGAAGTTGTCCGCGCGAGGCACAACGGTGCCGAGGTATTTCTTCACGAGCTCGGGGTATTCGGTGACGGCTTCGGAGAACGAGCAGAAGATAACGCCGGCTTCGGCGAGCTTCGCCTTGAATGTGGTTGCGACCGATACGCTGTCGAAGACAGCGTCGACTGCGACGCCGGCGAGGCGCGCTCGCTCGTGCAGCGGGATACCGAGCTTGTCGTAGGTCTCCAGAAGTTTCGGGTCGACCTCATCAAGGCTCTTGGGCGCATCATCCGGGTTCTTCGGTGCTGCGTAATAGCAGATGGACTGGTAGTCGATCGGCTCATAGCTAACCTGAGCCCAAGTCGGCTCGGTCATCGTCAGCCACTGCCGATAAGCTTTGAGCCGCCACTCGGTCATGAATTCGGGTTCGTTCTTCTTTGCCGAGATCAGGCGAACGACATCTTCGTTGAGGCCGGGCGGTACGCGGTCCTCTTCAATGTCCGTGACGAAGCCATAGCGGTATTTGCCCCCGACGAGCCCGGCAAGTTCTTTGGAGTCAGTTGCCATTAGGTTCCGAGCCCCGCTGAGTTTCCACGACCATCATGCAGCTGCAGTGCGCCGCGCAGGTCAGGCGTGTCGAGTGGATCAGCTGCATGTTGCAGGTCGGCGAGGCTGACCTGCGCCAACGCCTTGCGAATTCCGACGTTGATTTTTTGCCACGCGTGCCCGACTCGGCAGACCGGTTCCAGGTCGCAGTTGCCGGCCGCAGAGCTACATTCGGTAATTGCGACGGGTCCGTCGAGCGCATCGATGATTTGTGCCGCCGTAATATCGGTCGCCGGGCGAGCCAGGGCGTAACCGCCCTGCGCACCACGAGTGGAGACGACGAGGCCGGCACGCGTCATGGCCTTGAGCAACTTGCTCACGGTTGGCTGCGCCAGGTGTGTCTGCCCGGCCACTTGACCCGCGCTCGCGAGGCCTCGGCCCGTATCGGGCAGCTGGGCGAGAATGAGCGTTCCATAGTCGGTCAGCCTACTGATTCGTAACATCGGCACGTCCGTGGTTGGATCTATATGGGACTATTTTAGTACCCTATAGGGCTCGGCGTAAAGCCGTGTAGGCCGGGTGACTGATCGCCCGCGTGGCGGGGGCGCTCTAGGGCTCCGGCTGGTGCTCAACGGGCGCGTCGTTGCGCCGGCGGCGCTGCTCGTCGGGCAGCCACTCGTTGATCTGCTTGAGGCGAGCCTGATAGCGCGCGCGGTCGACGGAGTTGACGTCGGGCGATTCGAGCGCCATGCGCAGTTGTCCGATAGCCAGCGGGCCGTTACCGATCGCGAGGTAGTACTCGCCCATGTAGTAGTGCGCGTTGCCGCTATCTCCCTCGGCGTTCGCCGCACGTGCAATCAAGCGAATCTGCGCGGGCGTGGGTGGAACGTTGTTGAGCAGATCGAGCAGAATCTGGTGTGCGCGCGCAGGCTCACCGGCAACGATCAAGGCCTCGGCGTAGCTGATCGTCAGCGGGATGTTGCGCGGGAATAGGTCGACGGCCTCGACATAGACACGCAGCGCCGCATCGACGAAGCCCGTGCGCATCAGCGTCTCACCACGGGCAATCCAGAATGCGATGACACCCGGGTATTCGCGGGCGAGATCGGTGAATAGGCGCTCGGATTCGTCGAAGAGGCCCAGTTGCGCGAGGCTCAGAGCCAGCCCATAACGATTGGATGGATCTGTCCTGTCGCCTGTCATGCGAGTCTCGAAGATCGCGTGCGCCGCCTCGGGTGTGCTGGCTTGGTGGATCATGAGTCGCGCCTTGACGAGGCCGTAGTTCATGCTGTCGGTCGGCTTCGCCACAGGCAGCAGGCGAGTGCGCTCCCGTGCCTCGGCGATACGCTCGATGCTGACGGGGTGGGTCTGGAGTATTGCGGGGACTTGCCCGCGTGCCATGCCATAGCGGCGCCCGAGCTTCTCGAAAAACGTCGCCATACCATTCGTATCGAAACCGGCAGACGAGAGCGTCTCGATGCCAAAACGATCTGCTTCGCGCTCGTTCGCCCGCGTGAAGTTGATCTGGCGCTGCATCGCGCCTGCTTGGCCCGCCATGATGGCGCCCTGGACGGCGTCGGAAGAGTCGGTGGCCGCGCCGAGCAGAACCGCGGCGATCATCGTCGCCATCGAGAGGATGCTCGACCGCTGGTTGTCGTATATCGATCGTGCGATATGGCGCTGCGTGACGTGCGCGATCTCGTGTGCGAGCACGCCTGCGAGCTCGCTCTCGTTCTCACTCGCGAGAATGAGGCCGGCATTGACGCCGATATAGCCGCCCGGTAGCGCAAAGGCATTGATCGCTTCATCGTCGACGACGAAAAACTCGAACGATTGCGTGCCATCGCTTGTGTGACCGACGAGCCGGGAGCCGAGGTTCTGGATGTACTCCTTGAGTTGGGGGTCCTCGAGGATGGCGCCGGCGGCACGCAGCTGAGCGACGACGCTGCGCCCGAGCTGCGCCTCTTGATTCTTGTTGATGACCGCATCCACGGGGCTGCCGAAATCGGGCAAGTTCGGCTCCTGCGCGAGCAGGGCCTGACCCGATAGCAGCGAGAGCAGGATCACGGCGTATCTATGCATTGTCAGATTCGACCCTGGTTTCCCAGGCATTGTTCCCTCATAAGGCTTTCACAGCAGCAAGAACGTCCTCCACGTGTCCGGCGACTTTGACTTTGCGCCATTCCTTTTGCAACACGCCTTCCTTGTCGATCAGAAAAGTGCTGCGCTCGATGCCCAGCACTTTCTTACCGTACATGTTCTTCTGCTTGATCACATCGAAGAGCTTGCAGAGGGTCTCGTCCGTGTCCGCGAGCAGCTCGAACGGAAAGCCCTGTGCGGCCTTGAATTTTTCGTGCGAGGCGATGCTGTCCCGGGATACGCCGAGGATCACGGTCTTCGCGCGTCGAAAGCGCGTGTGATTATCGCGAAAATCCTGGCCCTCTAACGTGCAGCCAGGCGTGCTGTCCCTCGGATAGAAATAGAGCACGACATGGCTGCCCCTTAGATCCTTGGAACGAATCGTTTTACTCCCCGTTGCCTCGACTGCAAATGCGGGCACTTTTTTTCCTACGGTGACCTTCGACATAAGCTCGTTTCCCGAATAGTTAGCTTTTGACCGGCTCGATTATCGCATCGAGGTTCAGCTGATCGCAGAAATCCATGAATTCCTCTCTGAGTCGCGAGATATGCAGGCTCGCAGGAATGTTCACGAACATCTGCACGGAGAACATCGGCGTCCCGGTATGCGCTGCAGGGTAGCTGCGCGTAGTCACCTCGCCGATCTCGATCTGCTGTTTGGCGAAAAAACCCGCGAGATTGTGCACGATGCCGGGTTGATCGATGCACACGACATCGATCGCGTACGGCAGTAGCTCTCTAGCAAGCTGCTTCGGCTCCGTTCTTTTGATCTGGATGACGAGTGCATTGCTCTCGGCGAAGCGCATGAGCTCCTGCTCCATCCGGCTGATCGAGTGCCAGTTTCCGGAGACGAGCACGAGCATGGCGAACTCCGATCCGAGTGTCGTCATGCGGCTTTCCCGAATACTGCCGCCACAATCGAGGACGACACGGGTCAGATCATGGACGACGCCGGTGCGATCGCCACCGACGGCAGAGATTACCATGAGCTGTTCCATGCGAGGCGATCCTGGCAGTCGTGGCGGGGTCTGCAGTGTACCGCGATCCGAGAAGCTAGCCCAAAATCGGCCAGTGCTGACAAGGGCTCGTTGCACGCGGCCTGTAGTCCCATGAGCTCGCCCATG
>JAOTTJ010000427.1 GCA_029864465.1 Gammaproteobacteria bacterium
GAGATCAGGCCATAGGGCCAGCTCCAGCGCTGGACTGGTCCCCACTCAACCCTTACTGCAAGTCTCGCTAACGTCGATCACAATGCGAGCGCCGCAATGCGTTACGTCCCGGCGCACCTTCGTGCACGATGATGCATTAAGTTAAAGAGCATGTAACATTTTGTTTTTTAATGATTTTTTTGTAAGTTGTTTGTGATCCAGTTCCTGGCCGATGAGGCCGACTCATGGCTAGTATTGCGCTCGAATCTTGAGCGCAGTGCAAGACCTTATGAGCAACGGAAAAGATCATCGATTTCGCCCGCCGCTGTACCATGGCGAGCAGAACGGTAACTCACCCCAGGACGCGAGCCCTGCCGACCAACCAGCGGCGCCGAGCGAGCAACAGGGCTGGGAAGCGTATCGGAAGTGGCTTTCCCGCGTGAGCATGCAGCCGGCACGGCGCACCGCCAGAGACGCGTCCATCTACAGTTGGCGCGGCTACAACAGCTGGGCTGACAAAATCAGACAGAACTGGGATTCCGAGGAATCCTAGCCCTGCAGCCTGACCAGGCGCACGCAACCGACTCTGCGAACCAACCTCTGTCCCGACATCCAGGTCACCCTCACTAACTCGATCGATCGGATGCTCGCCGAGGGCGCGGCAATCGCCTGGCGATGTCTCGCGGCTCTGCGTTAGACAGAGTTGTGGGTCACTAGGCCGTTGCTGTCACGATTAGTCGGTGCATGCCGGTGACTGAGCCAGTCCATGAGCTCTTCCCAAGCTTCGAGATCCTGACGGACTTGCCAGCGCGGCAGCTCATAGATGCCCACGCCGGACTCCGCGCAACGTACGTAGTTTTGACTGTCGCGCAGCGTGGCGATGAGTGGGATGTCCAAGCTGCGCAGGAAGCGTGTCAAGGAGTGTGAGACGAGCGTATTGCTGCGTACGCGGTTCGCGACTATGCCGATACGCTCGTCCGAGCGCTTGATTTTCGCGACGAGCAACAGATCCGTAATACATCGCGCTGCTGCATGGATGTCGATGTCCGACGGCATCACGGGCACGAGGACCGCGTCCGCGCCTCGTGTCATTTCTGGCAGAGACTGCGGGTCCATCGCTGCCGGGGTGTCGATGATCAATGGTGAGCAGTCGCTCGGCACGCGTAGCTGCCAGCTGCGCGTCACGGTCACGGACCGCTCGAATCCTGCGATGCCGTGCACAGCGGCGCGGTCTCGCGCGCGCTTCTTGAGCCAACGCATGCTCGAGCCCTGCGGATCGAGATCCATGAGCGCGGGATGGTGGCCGGCGACGGCAAAGTTCGCGGCCAGATTGGTCGCGATCGTGGTCTTGCCGGACCCGCCTTTCGGATTCAATACGATGATTCGTTTCACGAGCAGGGGCAGTGATCGGTCGCCGTCGGCCAGCTTAAGTAAAGAACGTACTATACCGAAACACGGTCGTCCTGAACGAGCTGCATCTTTTGAGCGGTCGATCACGGCGCCACTCAGCTGATGCGAAGTACAGTCGAATGCTCGACGCCGAGGCGATCGCAACCGATCGCTTGTCGATACAAGAACGACATGGAAATCATCCTGCTGTGGCTAGACGATCTCGACGACCTGGCGTTCGCCGTCGTCTCCGCCGTCGAGCGTCTTCGCTGGCCGAGCCTCGAAATCGGCTTCTCGGCCGCGTGCGGGCTCGTCGTCATTCGCTTCGCCGACATCCTCGTCAGCTGGGCCCCCGCGCTCGCCTGGATAGCACTCGCCGGCGTCGTCCTCTGGATCGCCGCGTTGATCGCGGGCGAGCTCTCGCGCATCGTGGTTGACCCGCAGCGCCCGCGGGCCAGCGCCGAAACTTGAATTTTCCCTAGCCACGCCCCATCTACGACGTTTACGGAACGTCGGGAGATGGCATGACCGAGAAAACTGGACCTGCGACCTTCAGTTTCCAGGCCGAGATCAATCAGCTCCTGCACCTCATGGTGCATTCTCTTTATAGCAATAGAGAAATCTTCCTGCGTGAGCTGATCTCCAACGCGTCGGATGCTAACGACAAGCTTCGCTTCGAATCGCTGGCCAGCCCCGAGCTTCTCGCCGAACAGGCCGAGCTCGAGATTTGCGTCAGACTCGACCCCGAGGGAAACAGGCTCATCGTTAGCGACACCGGCATCGGCATGAGTGCCGAGGAGATCACCGCGCACCTCGGCACGATCGCACACTCCGGCACGGCGCAATTCCTCGGTAAACTCAGTGGCGAAGCGCGACAGGATGCGCAACTCATTGGCCAGTTCGGCGTCGGCTTCTATTCGGCGTTCATCGTTGCCGATGAGGTCGAGGTCCTGAGCCGGCGCGCAGGCCTGCCTGCCGAGCAGGCCGTACGCTGGGTGTCGGATGGCAAGGGCGAATATACGGTCGAGCCGGCCGAGAAGCCGGAGCGCGGCACACAGGTCACTCTGAGACTCAAAGAGGACGCTAGAGAGTTTCTCGACCCGACGGTCATCGAGAGCCTCATTCACAGGTATTCGGATCACATTGCGTTTCCGGTTCGCCTCGCGCGTCCGGGTGCGGATGGCGAGGCGGTCGTGACCGTCAACGAGGCGAAGGCGCTCTGGACCCGCCCGCGTGCCGAAATCGAGGACGAGGAGTACCTCGAGTTCTACAAGCACATCGCGCACGATTTTTCCGAGCCATTGGCCTGGAGTCACAATCGGGTCGAGGGCAAGCGT
>JAOTTJ010000428.1 GCA_029864465.1 Gammaproteobacteria bacterium
AAACACTCGTCTACGTTTGGTTCGCGCTGCTCTATTTTGCGCTGTATTTCGTAAGCATTTTCTTCAACACCGCGCTCGTGAGTGTCGCGCTGCTGCGTCTGAGCGGCAGCCCGGCTACGCTTGGCGACGGCTTCGCGCGCGCGGCCGGGCGCTTGCCGGCGATTCTGGGTTACGCGTTGCTGGCCGCGAGCGTCGGTATCCTTCTGCGCGTGATCGAGGGGCGCGTCGGCTGGATCGGACGTATCACGGCCGGCATCATCGGCGTGACGTGGACCGTCGCTACATTCCTCGCCGTGCCGTGCCTCGCCGCGCGCGACATCGGTCCGCTCGAGGCTTTGTCGGAGAGCGCGACGCTGCTCAAGCGAACGTGGGGAGAGAACATTGCCGGCAATGTCGGGATCAGCTTCGTGTTCTCGCTCGGCTATTTCGCGATCATCTTCGGCACGATAGCGCTCATGGTTGCGGCGCCGGCTGGTCAGCCAGCGCTCCTCGCGTCGATATTCATTGCCGGGGTCGCAGTTTTCCTCGCTACGGTCGTCCTGCATTCGACGCTGCAGGGCGTATACGCGGCTGCGGTTTATTGCTACGCAACGCTCGGCGAGGCCGCTGTGCCCGGTCTTTCCGCCGAGGCGCTCAGCGGAGCCTTCAGGACGCGGAATCGCTAGCGGGCCGGAGTTCGGCGTGGACGTACGTATCCATGAGCAGCCGCCGACCCGGGTGGGACGGCTGAAGCGTCGAGCAGATTCAAAGACGGTTACGCCGATGGAGGTGCCCGGATGAGCAGTACCGACGACCGTCTCGACGCAATCGAAGCGCGGCTCGCGCGTCTCGAGCAGGCGGTTGGCGAGACACGGGCCCCAGGCCAGGCGGCGCCCACGGTTGCGCAAAGCGGCGAGCAGCCAAGTCGACCGGCCACGGACGCCGACCCGTGGTCGGCGTTCGAGACGCCGAGACCGTCCCACAGCCACGGCGCACGCAAGCGCGCGCCGGAGTCGCTGCCGATCACCCAGATCCTCGGTTGGACCGGGGCGACGGCAATCGTGTTGGCCATGGCCTATCTGATCAGGCTTGCGCTCGACACGGGCTGGCTGACGCCCGAGCGCCAACTCGCACTCGCCGTGATCACGGGCTTCGCGCTCATCGGCACTGGTCTGTGGTTGCGAACGGCCGATCGAATCTACGCGAGCCTATTGCCGGCCGGCGGTCTAGTCATTCTGTTCCTGTCAATCTATGGCGCGCATCTGCACTACCACTTCATCGAGGTACAGGCTGCCGCTGGGCTTGTCGTCCTCGCGTGCGTGGCCGCGCTCTGGCTCGGGCGGCTGTTCGCGAGCGAGCTCTATGCGTTGTTTGCGGTGTTGGGCTCCTATTCGGCGCCGTTCCTCATGCCGGCGTTGTACGGCTCGGTCGTCGACCTCGTCGTCTATTTCTCGGCGTGGAGCGCGGCGTTCTGCGTCTACTCCGTGTGGATCGGTAATCGGCGCCCGTATCTTTTGGCGGCCTATCTCGCGCTGCTCGGCTTCAATTATCTCTGGCGGGACATGGCGCCGACGGAATGGGTAGCCGCACTCGTATTTCAGGTTATTCAGTTTGCAATCTTCCTCGGCGGAGCTGCGAGCTACTCGGTCATTCGCATGCGGCCGATGGGTCAGACGGAAGCGCTCGCGCATCTGCCGCTGTTGCTGATCTTCTATGCGCTGCAGTACGAGCTGCTGGACGCGCACCTGCCGGCGCTCGCGCCATGGATTGCACTGGCGAGCGCGGCCGTGATCCTATTGGCATATGGGGTCGCGCGCCAGCTCATGCGCCTGCCGCTGGAGTCGGGCGCAACGATCGTCGGTGCGTACGCGGCGTTGGCGCTGTTTCATGCCGGTTACATGGAGCTCGTTCCGGGCGAGTTCGAGCCTTGGGTTGCGCTTCTGCTGATGCCTGCGGTCGCTGTCTACATGCGGATGCGTGGTAAAGAGGCCGGCATCGGCTGGCCGGTCCGCGCGCTCGTCGGCGTGATCTTCACGTTGAATTATCTGCGCGTCGTCGCCCTCGCCGACATCGAAGCCGTGCCCGGGCACGACCTTCTCGCGCTACTCTACGCAGCGCAGCTCTACGTCGCGTATTACCTCACGCGCAGCAACTCGATCCTCTCCGCGTTCGCCGTCCCGTCGCTCTATGTAGGCCATGTCGCGATGCTCGGCGCCGCCGTGCAGCTTTTCGATGGCAGGTTGGCCGTGTCGCTGGCCTGGGGAGCGGTCGCGCTTGCCTGCCTCGCGCTCGCGTTTCGGCTGAAAGACACGACGCTGGGCAAGTCATCGCTGATCATCTTCGCCGCCTCGGCCGTAAAGGTCTTCATTTTCGATTTGTCGAACGCGGCACCGCTCGTGCGAATCGGCTCGCTGCTCATTCTCGGTGCGACACTTTACATCGGCGGCTGGATGTACAAGCGTGTGGCCGCGCTCGAGGAGTCGGCTGCCTGAGCGGGTATCGATATTAGATGACTTCCACGAGAGCAGGCTGCTGCTGGGCGGCGAGCGTATCCAGCGCCTCGTCGATGACCGGCGGCAGGGCCTCGTCCTGCTCGCCACCGGCGGCGTCGTATACCGAGACGAGAATCGACTGGAAGACGCGCAGCTTGAAGCTCACGTCATAGCGCAGCGCTACGCTGCTCGTGTCGTCCGGGGTCTCCGAGGGCCCGGGCACTGCGGAGA
>JAOTTJ010000429.1 GCA_029864465.1 Gammaproteobacteria bacterium
GAGGCGGCTACGATGGGAGCCGGCCGCGAGCCGGAGGTCGAACGCGAGACCAACGCGGGTGCAGGGTACACGGTCAGCCTCGGGCGGTTGCTCGTCGAGGACGGTGCTTCGGATTTCACGGATCTATCACTACCGTTGCCGTTCGCCACGAACATTAGCGCGCTCAACGGCGAGCTCTCGGCGTTCGTGACCTCGAGCGCGGAGCCCGCTCAACTCATGCTCGAAGGCCAGATCGAGGAATTCGGCCTCGCGCAGATCGAAGGCAGTATTCATCCGCAAGGTCCGGACGAGTTCCTCGACGTCGAGATGCTCTTCCGTAATGTCGCCATGCCGGATTTATCACCCTACACGGCGCGCTTCGCTGGACGCACGATCGATGACGGGAGTCTGGAGCTCAATCTGCGCTACTTGATAGAGGCTGGTGCGTTGACCGGTGAGAACGACATCGTCATCAGCGATCTTGCGCTTGGCGAGCGGATCGAGCATCCGGATGCGACGGACTTACCACTCGATCTCGCGGTCGCGTTATTGACCGGCGCCGACGGGCGCATCGATCTCGACTTGCCCGTGCGCGGTGACCTCAACGACCCGCAATTTCGGATCGGCAGCATCGTCATGACGGCGTTCGGGAATTTGATTACGGGTCTTGTGACGTCTCCGTTCCGGATGTTGGGCCGGCTCATCGGTGTGGAGTCCGAGGACTTCGATCAAATCGAATTCGAACCCGGCGATGCCAATCTCACACCCCCTGAAGTCGAAAAGCTCTCCCTGCTCGCCGAGGCGTTGGCTCAGCGACCGAACCTCGGACTCATCGTGCCGGGTGTCGTCGCGGAAGAAGCCGACTCGGCGGCGATCAAAGCCGAGCGCGTCGACGCGCGCATTAATGCAGGCATCGATGCGCTGGGAGCCGAGGTTGCGCTGCTAGCGCGCCGCCGCCAGGTGCTGGAGTCTCTCTATGCACAAGCCAATCCTGGGCAACCGCTCGATCCGCTGCGGGCCGAGTTCATGCAGCCGCAGAACCCGACCAATGAGCAGAGCCCACTCGTGCTCGACGAAACTGCCTACCTGGCCGCGCTGGCAGAGCAGCTCGTCGAAGCCGAGCCGGTGAGCGAGGCGGATCTCCAAGCGCTTGCCGGGGCTCGTGCACGAGCCATTCGCGAGGCGCTGACGGGTGACGGTGCCGTTGCGCCGGACCGGGTGGAGCTCGGCGAGCACACGTCCGCCGCGCTCAACGACGCCGGCTGGGTGCCGCTGCGGCTGGATATCGGGCGTCTCGGCGGCGGTTGATACGCCAGCCGGAGGCCTGCTTCGGTCTATCGGCCTGCCAGGCTTCGTTTATGTCCAATCGGGCTAAAGATCGTCGTCTCGCGGCCGTTAAGCTGTTAGGTAGCCATCTCTAGACGTTGCGGAGCGAGCATGGACTCGGCATTTTCTGCCCTGACGAGCGCGGCAAGCGGTATCCAGTCGAACCTACGCGGTCTGCAGCAGACCGCGCACGACATTGCCACGGCCAGTGTGAACGGCGAGGAGCCAACGGAGCTCGTGGATTCGCTCGTCGATGCAATCGTCCAGCAACGTGCGCTGGAAGCTTCGGCCAACGTCATGCGTCGAGTCGACGAAGCGATTGGATCGATTATCGATACGTTCGCCTGACGCCCCTTAGGCCTTGCCTGCTGCGCACATTGGTTTTTCGTGCGTTGGCTACATCCCGAATCGGACGATACGGCCGCTTTGAGCGTGCCGCAGCCGTTGCGTGTAGTTCGAGCCCGCACTCATCGGTTAACGAAAACAAAGCTGTAGCGAAGATACTTCCATACTTCTCGTAGGATTTGCGCGCGCGAAGATGTCGGTTATGCTCTTGTGAAGCCGACAACGGTTGGCCGATTACAACGATTCCCATCGATAGGGAACAGAATTTGGGGGCGATGACAACAACAGCCGTTCAACGGCGCGCCTATGCGGTTGCCGTGCCGTACGGCGGCTACCTATTACTGGGCTCGATTCCTGCGCCGGTTGTTCGTCGATTAGCGGTTGATCCAGCGAAGTGGGGGACGAGGGCATGAGACGAAACTGCGGAATCATGAAGGTCGCGTTGGGTTGCGCGACGGGAGCGATCGTTGCCGCGGCGCTAGGACTCACGCACCATTTGTTTGCGGCGAAACTCGGCGGCGACGAACCGATCACAGTTAAAGGCTACGTCACGAAGATCGAGTGGACGAGTCCGCACGCGTATATGTATCTCGATGTCGAGGCCGAGAACGGCGAGCGGTCTAGCTGGGCGTTCGAAATGGGTGCGCCACCGGTGCTGCAGCGCCATGGCTGGACGCCGCGCTCGCTACAGATCGGTGAAGAGGTCGAGGTCGAAGGATTTCTTGCGCGCGGCGATAGCCCGCTCGTGAATACGAGCTCGGTGCAGATACTGCGCACGGGACAACGGCTGGAAGCAGCCGACGCCGAATAGCTCACGTCGGTAACTGAATCGACCCGATGTCGGCGATACCGCAGAGCCGCTTTCAGCAGTTCTTTCTGCTCGTGCTCGTGCTTGCCGTCTCGGCGAGCTTCGTATGGATGATCGCGGGTTTCCTCGAAGCATTGTTTCTTGCCGCGCTGTTTGCGGTTTTTCTATTGCCCGTGCAGCGCCGGCTAGCCGAGAGGCTCGGCGGCCGCGAGGTGCTTGCGGCCTTGCTAATCGGA
>JAOTTJ010000430.1 GCA_029864465.1 Gammaproteobacteria bacterium
CGTTTCCGGGCAAAGCTGCGCCTAGCGTAAATCGAAGCTGGCTCAGCCGGCAGACTCAGGGGTCAGGTGTGCGAGCTCTTTGGATAGCTGGGGTTCGAGGGGTGCGTCGGGCTCGACAGGAAACTCGACCTCCTCACCGTTCTCGCGCACGACGAGCACGTGTTCCGGGTCGCGTCCCGGGAGCACGCTGACCCACTCCTTGCCGTCGAGGACAGGAATCCGCAATCGCATGATCCGTGTCACGTTGCCGCCTCCTTGCGGTCGTTGCAACGTGACGCCGATTTTGCCGGACGCAGCGTGGTGTGGCTGTGAACTGCGGCGCAAGAATTGAGATAGATCTAAAAGGCGTTGATGCCGGTGAGCTCTTTGCCGACGACGAGCTGGTGGATGGTCTCGGTGCCTTCGTAGGTCAGAACCGTCTCGAGGTTGAGCATATGGCGGATCGCGTCGAGCTCGACCGTAATGCCGCTCGCGCCCAGCAGCTCACGGCAGCCGCGTGCGACGTCCAGCGCCATGCGGACATTGTTCCACTTGCCGAGCGAGATTTGCGTCGGGTGCAGCTCACCCCGTTCCTTGCGCCGGCCCAGATGCAGGGCTAGCAGTTGCGCGGTGCCCATCTGCCGCGCCATGTCGGCGAGCTTGATCTGGACGGACTGCGTTGCGGCGATCGCGCGGCCGAAAAGCTCGCGCGTCTCGGCGAACGCCAGCGCCTCAGCGAAGCAGGCTTGCGCCGCGCCGACGGCGCCCCAGGCGATTCCGAAGCGGGCCTGGCTCAGGCAGCTCAGTGGTGCGCGCATGCCGAGGGCGCCGGGGAGCATCGCTTCCTCGGGTACGCGCACGTCATCGAGAAATAGCTCTGACGTTACCGATGCGCGCAGCGAAAACTTATTCTGAATCTCATGAGTTGCGAACCCGGGCGCGTCGGTCTCGACGAGAAAGCCGCGAACGCCGTCTTCTGTTTGCGCCCAGATGAGTGCGACGTCGGCGATACTGCCGTTCGTGATCCAGATTTTCGAGCCGTTCAATCGCCAGTCGCTGCCGTTGCGTTTGGCGTGCGTCTTCATGTTCGCCGGGTCCGAACCGCCATGCGGCTCTGTCAGTCCGAAGCAGCCGATGGCTTCGCCTTGGGCGAGCTCGGGCAGCCACTGCGCCTTTTGGGCGTCCGAGCCGTACGTCATGATCGGGTACATAACGAGGGAAGTCTGCACGGAGATGAAGCTGCGCAGGCCGCTATCACCCCGCTCGAGTTCCTGGCAGATCACACCGTAGCTGACATCGTTGAGGCCGGCACAGCCATGGCCTTCTATGTTGGCACCGAGCAATCCCAACCGGGCGAGCTCGGGGACCAGTTCTGTCGGAAATCGTGAAGCGGCGAAGCACTCAGCGATGATCGGCACGACTTGCTCGTCGACGAAGCGTGCAACCGTGTCCTGCACGAGCCCTTCGTCCTCATTGAGCATCGAGCGGACGTCGAGCAGATCGAGCTTGTCGAGGTCGGTCATGATGGAAGAGCCGGTTGAGCGCACGAGGGCGCGATGCCGGGAATTATATGGCACGGAGGCGCGCCTGCGGCCCCGGATTGGCGTCGTACCCGCATGGGGTAGAATGCCGACCCATGATCGTCCGTTATCTCATTGCCCTGATCGGTGGCCTGATCATCACGATCGGCTTACTGGTCTTCATGAGCGGCATGACCGAGCGCTACGTGATGGATGACCCGATCCGCTATTTCCAGATCATGGACGTCTTCATAGGGCCCGATCGTGGGCGCCAGCGCGTGCGCCCGCCGTCGGATCCGCGCCTTGCGCCGGACGTGCCCGATCTCGAGTTCGACCCGCTGGAAGAGCGTCCTGTGCTCGATCCCGAGGAATCACTCAACCTCGATCCGCAGATTATCCAGCCCGCCGTCGTGCCCGAGTCGGCCTGAGGCCGTTAACCGTCTAGTTCTCCTCGAGATAGGGGGGCTTGGCCTCGATAAACAGGTCGTTCTGCGGCTCCACGCGTGAGCTCCCCTGGCAGTTGATCATCGGGTTGTTGAATCGGTGGACCTCGGCGAGCACAGTGCCCGGTGCGGGGCGGGCCATGTAACAATTGTCGTTTATCCATGCGCGCTCCTCACCCCACGGTGTTGTTTCGTAGTGCAGCGCATCGACGTCGTCGGCAGGCGGGTCCAGCGCGTAGGAAAGGGCAGGTCTCGCGCCTGCGGTCAGTGCGTCGAGGTTGCCGAATTCCCGATACCGCGGCGCCTGCTCTTCGGCAGCGCGCATACGGGCGATGGCCTCAGGAATAGCCGCGTACCACTCGTAACGCGTGACCGATGGGCGCGCCTCGGATTCTTCCGTCGCAGTCTCGGTCGACTCACCTGCGTTCTCGGGCCTCGTTTCAGTATCGGGCGGCGGCTCTGCTCGCGTCTCGGGCTGCTGCTCAGGCTCGGGAGGAGGTGGACGCTCTGGTTGGGGTAGCGGTGCACGGATGGGCTCTTCGAACAACGCGGGTTCGACGGGCGCCGGTCGTGGCTGAGGCTTCAGGACCGAGGCGGGTACGAAATACGCCATGACAGGTTCGCTTGGTCGGACGGGCGACGCGGGTCGCTCGATGCCGCTGAGCAAGGCATAGACCGATGCATGCAGCCCGACCGACCCGAGGATCGCAGCTGTCCATGGTTGCCCGTGCTGTGGAGCCGTG
>JAOTTJ010000085.1 GCA_029864465.1 Gammaproteobacteria bacterium
TGGGGAATGGCAGATCGTCGGGTTCGTTGCGTCGAATCGCGCCGGCTCAGTTCCCGAGGCAGATTGGAACGCCGACGGGCCGTGGGTTTCAGACGGACGCGTGAGGTTTATCGGGAACGACGCGCAGATGTTCGCTAGCGGCCTCAGCGTAGGCTTGATCTCTTGGCAACAAAAATGCCGCTGAGCGAACCTTGTGCAATTCTGGATCCACGCCCGAGGGCAACGCGCCCTCTTGCTGCAATTCCTCCAGTGCTTTCAACATCTTTCGCCGCGCCAACATGATGCCACGGTCGGTAGGCGCCAGTTTCTCCTGCGTACGATCACAGATCGGACCCATGCTTTCCTGCAACGAGGCGTCCTGGATTGCTATGCCGCGAACGCCGCTGAACGTCGTGCCGGCCTTTTGCGCCTCGCGATCCATCAAATAGTCGTTACTCTTGTTCGCCAGTGGGATATAGGTACCCGGGACATATTCGCAGTGAATGCCGTCGCCGTTCTCCATTGCCCGGCGCTCATCCGCTGTCAGGTCCCGCAGGGGCTTATAGTCGAAGCTCCACGCCCAGCAGTTTTCGTCATCGATCGGCACCCAGAAATGCCCATGCACGGGGTGGTCGGCTCGCGGCGGGATCATCGTGAACGCCGGCATGAGCCATTGCGTGATTCGCCAGTAATACTGATCGTCCTCTGCGTTGCGCCGTGCGCCGATCAGTAAGCCCCCGGGGTTGTCGACGACCTCGAATACCGGACGCAGATCCGCCATGTTGTACTTGTTGCCTGCGGCGCCCTTGAATAACGGGTCCGACTCCAGGCTGGCGCTGTGCAAGAACGAGACGTGACTGGAGTCGATACCCCCTTCCATTGCCTGCAACCAGTTACATTCCTGCAGGCGCTTGGAGATGAATCGTTGCGCCGAACTGACGTTGCAGAACTCGTACTCGGGTAACGGCGGTTGACGTGCCGGATCCCCGAGGTAAGCCCAGAGCACGCCACCCTTCTCGACGAGCGGGTAGGCCTTCTGTTTGATCTGTTCGCAGAACTTCGGGCTATCTTCGGATGGCACTTCGACGCAGTTGCCGAACACGTCGAACTTCCAGCCATGATAAGGACAACGCAGGCCGCTCTCTTCGTTACGCCCGAACCACAACGAGACACGGCGATGCGCGCAGAATTCGTCGATGAGGCCGAGACGGTTCTGCGTGTCGCGAAAGGCAATCAAACGCTCGGAGAGCAATTGCACGCGTACGGGCGGGCAGTCGGGCTCCGGCAACTCTTCCGCCAGTAACGCCGGCTGCCAGTAACAGCGGAACAGATTCCCCATCGGTGTTCCAGGACCGGTCAGGGTAAGGAGATCGTTCTTCTCTTTAGTGAGCATCGGGTAGACTCCTACAATGCCTGTATTTTAAACGGCTTCGACCAGCCGGTCACGACGACCGGGCCGGCAATCGCCCGGCGCGAAGCCCGAACAAGCGTTGTCTAGTGATCAGAATGGCCGCCAAGAAAACGATAGCCGACCTCCAGCAGATGAAAGACGATGGTCGCAAGATCGTTGGCGTCGTCGTCTGGGACTATCACATGACATGCATCGCTGAGCGGGCAGGCGTCGATATCCTGTCCGTGGGCGACTCGGTGGGAGTCAATCTCTGGGGGCAGGTCAGTCCACTCGATGTGACTATGGAGCAGATGCTGACCGTCGCGAGCGCGGTCCGTCAAGGGCGCAGCACGGCTTTGCTCAGCGTTGATCTACCGTACGGGCCGCTGCAGGAAAGTACGACTGCAGCCGTACGGGCGGGCGCTCGCATGATGGAGGAAGCCGGCGTCGATATGGTCAAGCTCGATGACGCGGCGGATCACCCCCAGGCCGTCACGGCTATGACGGAGGCGGGCATTCCCGTCTGGGCGCAGTTCGGCATTACGCCACACACGGCAGCCAAGTATGGAGTCGAGTACGGTGCGTTGGCTGACACGACGGTATCACCTGACATGAAGGACCGCCTGATCGCCGAGGCCCGAACGCTCGAGGCCGCGGGCGCCGCCATGCTCGATTTCACGAACTCGGGCCCCGTCGTAGGACCCGAAGTCGCTGCCGCCGTCTCGATTCCGGTCATCGGCGGCTTCGGCGGCGGACCGTGGCTCGACGGCCGCGTGCGCTTGCTGCACGCTGCCATCGGCTATGGCGTGCAGAACCTCGACAACGAAATCGAGACCTACGCGAACGTTGCCCGGGTGGCGCTCGATGCGGTTACGGCCTTGACCGAAGATGTGCGGGCCGGACGCCAGATCAAGGGCGCCGCGTCACGGAAATCCTGACAGGCAGAACGCGATGCCGGTTGCGGCGATCAGGCCGTCAACTCGAGTGTCGCGGGAGCAAATAGCGACTCGAGCGCCACGGGTTTCCTGAGAATCTGCTGAGTCATCGCGTGCGCGATGAGGTTCTCGAGCACGTCGCGGTTCGGTGCGATGCCGTACGGCAACGGATCGTCCGTGAGCTCGAGCATCCTCAGATGCAATCGGTCGGCGTCGGTCAGTGACGTGATCTGTCCGTTCTGCAGACGCTGCAGGTACAGGCGTTTCGATTCGGCAAACGCGTGGAAAATCGCAGCGCCTGCATCCGGATGCGCATCGAGCACATCGTCACGGACGACGATCAGATGATTGATTGGATAGTGGCCATTGCGCAGGAAGGCCGCAATGCCCGCTTCGCGTGCGTGGGGAATCAGCGGCCGTATATCGGGATTGTCCGTCTTGACGTTGATCGCGGCGGCGAGCTCGCCGGAGCCGAGCAGACCTTCGATCGTCTTGCCTGGCTCGATCGGAACGACGTTCGTCGGGGCAGCGTAGGCTTCGACATGCTCATCTCCTGACAACACCCAAGTGATCTTGCTGAGGTCGACGCCGTATTCGTCTTGCAATACGGCGCGCGCCCAGACGCCGGTCGTGACCGTGTAGCCGCGACCCACGCCGACACGCTGGCCCTCGAGTTCCTTCGGATCCCTGAGACCCGACTGTCTGTCAACTACGATCGCGCCGTGATGAAACGCTCGCACGAGGAAAATCGGCAGGGCCGTGAACTCCACGCCATGCTCGCGCGCGCACAGATAAGTCGTCAGCGCCATCTCGCAGACATCGAATTCGAGCTCGCGGACCATGCGGCGAAAAGCCTGCACGAGCACGGGCACTTCGACGAAATCGAGAACGAATCCCGTCGGAACTACCGTGCCGTCCTTGAGCGCAGCATTGTTCCCCTGCGTTCGCGATACGGTTTTCAGTCGGGGCCGGCTCATGTCGCGATCTCCGGGTCAGGGGCTGGCGACGGCGGTGGCGCGTTGTCTGCGATCCGGTGATGAACGCGCTGCTCGCGCCGCGAGCCTTCGGGTGTATCGGCAAAGACCAGCGATTTGATCGTGACGGGCACCGTGCGGGACGGTAACCGCAAGCGACCGAGGTCGATATAGTCGAAATCCCACAGGGTCAGACCGTCGATGACCAGGACCTCGTTCCCGAGCCGCAAGTCCTCGCGCAGAACGGCGCCGAGATTCATCGCGATATCGGCGTCGAGGATGACATAGAGCGGCATTCCCTGCTCGAGGCGCTGCGCCATGCCGCGCCTGATGCCGTCAGCGAGCGCCTCGATCTGGCGGTACTCGGGCCGACCTGACCAGCGCAACGCGAGAACGACATCAGCGCCCGTGGTGCCGATGTCGAAGCGCTCGAGATGCTCTTGGATCGCTGTCGCCAGATCGTCGGCTTGGACCGAAGTGGTGAACTCGAATTCCGGGCTAATCACCTGTAGATTGCGCCGTGGCAGAAGTGCATCCGGATCGCTGACGTATCCCGTGTTGCCGCTGAGCTGTGCGGTGAACTCGGAGCCGCCGAGCGCGGTCGAGCGGATACCGTGACTCTCCGATAATGGTGTCCATGGTAATTCGCCGGAATCGACTCGCCGGCGCAGCGCTTTGCCGAGACGCCGCCCGAGGTCGCCGAAGTCGCGGTCCTCGCGATCGTAGAAGAACTCCGACACGCCGCCGGAAAAAATAACGGCGTCGATCTGCTCGAGCTCCGTTATCGGTTCAGTCAGGTAGAGCGCCATAGCGTCGGCTGGCGGCGACGGCTGCGTGAGAATGGCAACCAGATCGTCGGCCATCGATTCCGCAACCCGATCGAGCTCCGCGTCCGTGACGACGTCGCCAGCGTGCCAGGTCAAGCCGGCCCGCGCGGCGTGCGTCCGGCCTGCCGGATCGAGGCGTTCGATCCGGTTGTTCGCGTCCACGGCCAGTAGACGGCCGCCGATGTGAATTGCCGCCGTCGTCAGTACCTTGCCGCGGTCGATCACGCTGAGCTTCGTCGTTCCGCCGCCGATATCGATGTTCAGCAGCCGCTCGCCGCGATCGTACGAGGCCTGCACGGCGCCGGACCCGTGGGCAGCCAGCATCGCCTCCATGTGGTGGCCGGCGCTCGCACACACGAGATCCCCGCATTTCTTCGAGAGGATATCGGCGATGCGCGCGGCATTTTCGCGTCGGAGCGCTTCCCCGGTCAGGATGACGACACCGGTGTCGATGTCGTCCGGATGCAGCCGAGCTGTCTGGTATGCCGCGTCGATCAGCGCACCGAGGGCCGCGTCATCGATCAGCGTCTCATTGCGATAAGGCGTCAGGTGAATCGGTGACTCGAACAGCGTCTGCCTCTCGACGACGAGATAACGGCTCGATAGGTCGACCGATTGACGGCGCAGATGCATGAGCGAGAACAGAATCTGTGTGCCCGCAGAACCGATGTCGATGCATACGCTTCGGAGCGTGACGTTGTCCCGCTGCCACAACGGATGATCTTCGATCGCCCCCTCGAAGTCCGGCCCGACATGATGACCATCGGGTGTGTGGTCGGGATCGGGATGGTAGTGATGCGAGTGCGCTTTCTTCGGATTAATGGCGTCGGGCATCGGGGCCGGGTTCCTTTGCGATCACGGGACCGCTGAGTAGCCAGTACCGGTCGAGCGGATCGAAACGAGTTCGTGCAGATAGCTGCTATGATAATTGCAGAATACTGCGATGATGCTGGAGCTCATACGCATCCACAATAACATTGGCGCCGGCGCAGAATCGTGCGTAGCGCGTTGACGGGGTTGGGGGTAATGAAGACGAACAGCCGTTGGGGTCTCACGGTCGCGCCGGTGATGGCCGCCGCGTTCCTGATACCGATACTTGCATCGAGTCAGGCGCCTTTTCCGGAAGGGCGGGCCAGAGATGCCGTGTTTCTCGTCTGCACTCAGTGCCACCCTTTGACCCGAATAACCGATAACGATCTCACTGCAGCGGAGTGGGAATTCACGCTCTACGACATGATCGCCCGTGGTGCCCCTCTACACGAAGCAGACCTCGAGGCAGTGAGGCGGTACCTGATCGAGAACTTCGCCGTCGACGAGCAATAGACAAGCCGAGGAGCCAACGCATGCGCGACCTGATCGGTGATCTGATTAACGCCAATATTTCGCGGCGCCAATTTCTCGCCGCCATGTCTGCCGCGAGCTTCTCGACAGCCGCCGCGCAGTCGGCTCTGGAGTCGGTTGCGCCATTCATACCGGGTTCCGACATGCCGGAGAACTTTACCCGAACTGTCACGGGTACCGGGGCCGACCTCCTCGTGGAACAAGTGCTCGAGACCGGCGCCGAATACCTTTTCGTTTCCAATGGTTCCGGATTGGGGCCGATCTGCGACTCATTGGTCGATCACCCGCAGCTGCAACTGATACAGGCGACACACGAAGGCCAGCTCGTCGCGATTGCGGACGGATATGCAAAAGCATCCGGGAAGACGGGCTTCGGTATGTTCAGCCGCGTCGGGCTGCCGCACTCCTCATCCAATATGTACAACGCGATGAAGGACAGGACGCCGCTCGTCCTGTTCAGCGACCACGCAGACCCCGATCGTATGGGTACTGACAGTCATGAGGATCTCGATGACTGGCTCGAAGCCATCAAGCCCTACACGAAGTGGCGCTGGACCGTTCACGAGCCGAGCCGGCTGCCGGAGTGGGTGCGCCGCGCCTATAAATTGGCCAGCGTTCTTCCGGGCGGGCCAACTCACGTCCGCGTCCCACGAGATCTGCTGTATCAATCGAATATCTCGGCGAACATCTTCTCGGGTCAGGCCTTGAATATTGCGATGGAGCTGCGCCCGGACGCTCGGGAGGTGGAGCGGGCCGCGCGTTTCCTGCTGGAATCGGCATCGCCGTTACTGTATGTCGGCCCCGAGGTCAGTCAGACGGGTGCCCGCGCTGCCCTCGTCGAGCTGGCCGAGTTACTCGCTATCCCGGTCGTACAGCATCGGAGCTTCTACGCCGATTTCCCGAATTTTCATCCGCTCTATATCGGCGAAGTGCCCGCCGTGCAGAGTTACCTCAACGCCTATCCGGCGCCGATCGACTGTTTCATCAATTTCGGCGCGCGATACCCGAACAACTGGAACTACGCGAACACGGCCGTGATCCATGCGAGCGTCGATCCGACGACGGTCGGCCGCAACACGCCGCTGGCCAGCGCCCTGGTCGGTGACCTGAATGAGGTAGCGCGCGCGCTGATCGAGGCCGTCGAAAGCCTGGCTACGCCCCGGCAGCTCGAATCGCGTACGGCCGCGCGCCGCGCGGCCTGCTCGGCGCACACAGCGCAAGTGCGCGCCTCGCGGCTCGTGGCCGGCAGCCGAGTCAGCGGTGCGCCCGTCCCATGGCAACGCCTGATGTATGAGCTCAACGAGCAGCTGGAGCCGGATGCGGTCATCGTCGAGGAACTCGGAACCGAGCAGAAGACGCTCGGATTTTTCCCGTTTGCCGACGATGCGAAGCTCAAGATCGGTCGTACGGAAGGGCGCGCTCTAGGCTGGGGCGTAGGCGCTTCGGCGGGAGTCAAGCTCGCACTGCCCGACCGGCAGGTCGTCTCCTTGCAAGGCGACGGCGGCTTCCTCTTCGGCCAGACTGATTCATTGTGGACGATGTCGCGTTACGACATACCTGTCATGACAGTGGTAACGAATAACCGCAGTTACGAGGAAACACGCTGGCAGATCTTCAATCGCCAGGGTCGTGCGGGCCGGGCCAACCGCGACTACGTTTCTTATCTCGGTGATCCCGACGTCGATTTCACGAAGCTCGCGGCAGCCTACGACATCCCCGGCGCGATCGTCTCCAACAGCGACGAGTTGCGGCCAGCGATCGCGCAAGGTCTGCGCACGCTCAGGGAAGGCCGCCCATTCATGCTCGATGTGCGCACGCGCACGCTAGGCGCCGGCGCCGAGCTGTCCTGGTATCCCGACTTCTCGCTCGCGGACCATCGCGACAGGAACGTCTGAGCGGAACGGGCCCGTGCTCTGCTAGCTCATGGAGCGCCGTTCGCCCGGCCCGTAATCCTCAGCGCTTCGGTTGCTAGGCGCACGGCATTCTCCGATGCGTTGTATGTTCGGGTAATCAATGCGTCGATCTCCTCCCCGCTGACGGGATTGAGCTCGAGCTGCAGCCGCTGCGCTTCGGCAACGAACTCCGGATCCCGTGCAGCAGCATCGAACGCCCGGCGCAACGCCGCATGCCGATCGGCCGGTATGCCGGGTGGGGCGAGGTAGGGCCTACCCATGACTTGACGGGCGAAGATCAGCTCCAAGGCGACGAGTTCGTCCTCACTATCCGCGAACTCGGTGACGAGCGGCACGTCCGCAAGGTCGGGGTGCTTTTCGAGCGCCATCTGCACGAGCAGGTTGAGCTTGCCGTCGGTTATCCATTCGGGGCGCGTCGACAATACCGTCGACCACGACCAGCCGCAGCGGCCGTCGACCTCACCGCGTTCCATTGCCAGCAAGATGTCGTTGCCGCCCGGGTAGCCTGTGATCAGGCGAATATTGGTATCCAGCAGATTATTCATGACGACCGGAAAGACATCCGGGCCCGCCGCCGAACCGATGCCGCCGACGATCAGCTGGCGGGTCTGAAGATCCTGCATCGTCCTGACGTCGGACGTATGCCAGGAGACGCAGACGCTGACCTCGTGATTCAGGCTGCCTATCCAGGAGAATTCTGTCGCATCGAACTGTGTACCGCGCGCCGACAGCAACGGTTCCATCGCCATGCCGCGGGCAACGGTGCCGATGACGCTGCCGTCTCTCGGTGCTGCATTGTAGAGATAATTCGCGAGCCTGAGGCTGGCAGCGCCGGGCATATTCTGTGGTACGACCGTCGGGTTGCCGGGAATGTGTTTACCGAGATGTCTGGCGAGTACGCGCGCGTAGGTGTCGTAACCGCCGCCTGCGCTGTAGCCGATGAGGAGGCGCAATTCGCGACCCTCGTAGAAATCGGAGACCGGATCCGCGTACAGCGGCGCGGAAAGCACCGCGGCCAGACACGAGACGGCGGCGACCTTCGACACTCTCACCAAGCTAATCCAGGTTCGCCGAGCATTGCGTTCGTCGTATGGAGTGGGCGCCCGTCAAAGCGAGTCCGGCGGGGCGTAACTCTCGTGTCCGGGGACGGGCTCGGTCGGAGGGTACTCGACCATTTTCTGAAAAATCAGATGCATGAACAGGAACAGCGGCTTGGCTTTCATGATCAACACGATTGCTTCGTTGTCCGGGTCGTCTGAGAAATGCTGATGGACGCAGCAATTCTCGACGAGGAGCGCGTCACCAGCCTCCCAGTCAATCCGCCGGCCATCGTGAATGTCGTGCCCTTTTCCTTTGAGCACGAAGAACACGGCGCTGTTCATATGACCGTGCTTCTGGCCGTGTCCGCCCGGCGCGAACGCGTCGACGTGCGACTCGATCGACTGAGCGATCTTTACTGAATGTGGATTGATGATGCTCTTGTGGTAATTCTGCGGTCCGCCCCGCCACTCCTTGTCCTGGATCTTGTAAACGCGCGGCTGCGAAAACAACTCTTGCATGAGCTCGCCGTAGGTTCCTTCGAGTGCCCGCACGAAGGTCCGCTTTTTACTCCAGCGTTCCCAGACAACTCCGCTCGTCCCGGCGGCTCCCGAATCTTCCGACATACTCATGCCCCTGTTAGCGGCCAGCAGGCCTAGACCAGTAACGGGAAATATACCCCATCCGGCCTAGCGGCAGCGGTGTCGATCATATACCTGCCGACATCGTGTGCTTCTCGAGGCAGCGCGGATCGGGTTGTGCAGCAGAAGGGAAATCGGCGGCTCTGCTCTACATCGGCAAGCGGCAGATCCGCTTTCATTCATTTCTTTTGGGGAACCATGACCCGCTGCCGAGCGCGCGGAGCACATCCCGACGGCTTATGAGTCCGACGAGCTTGCGGTCCTCGAGCACGGGAAACCGCCGGTAAGGCGAAGCGGTCATTCTCACGGCGATATCAACGAGATTCTCGTCCGGAGCGACGGTCTCGACCGGAGTGCTCATGAAAGCGGACGCGGGACCGCCCAGCTCATCGTAATAACCGGCGCTCGAGGCGGTAGCGATACAGTCGCGCTCAGTCAGAATTCCGACTAACTCTTCCGTGTCACTGACGACGAGTACGCCGGAGATATCGTTGGCGATCAAGAGCTGTACGACCTGAGTGATATCGGTCTGTGGTGAGACCGTCACGAGCTCGGTGGTCATGTAATCTCGCACGCGCAGAGAGACGCTCATCGATCTCTCCCGCAATCACAATTTGTGTTGCGGCCACAGCTGCCATATAGAGGCGGGCGGCCGAGCAACACACCGAGTGCCATGAAGGCCATGGCCAGTCCGAACACTATGAAGCTCACGATGAAAAACATCATCCACCAAAATCGTCGAACAGTATCCGGCTGCGATCCACTCCAAGTTGCTCGAGCATCTCCATGACGGACGCACTCATGATCGGAGGCCCGCAGAGGTAGTATTCCACATCGCCGGGCGCCGCATGTGTGCTGAGGTAACGTTCATACGCCATCTGGTGTATGAACCCCCTGTGTCCCTTCCAGTCGTCATCGTCACGGGACGCCGACAGGGCAACGTGCAGCTCGAAGTTGTCATGTCGTCTCGCGGCTTCTTCGAATTCCTCGATGTAACAAAGATCGTTTTTGTCGCGTGCGCCGTACCAGAGACTCATCTTGCGGCGCGATCCCCGAGATAGCTGGTCCAGAATAATCGACCGTATGGGCGAGATGCCGACGCCGCCGGCTACGAAGAGCATTTCGCTGTCGCTGTCGCGCGCGCGAAACTCGCCAAACGGGCCCGAGACGGCGAGCGTGTCGCCCGCCCGGAGGCTGAAGAGATACGACGAGCCTTGCCCCGGTGGCGTGCCCGGCGGCGCCGTTGCGGGTGGCGGCGCGATCCGCACGAGCAGAACGACGCGATCGTCCTCCTGTGGCGGATTCGTTAGGGAATAAGCGCGCAGCACCGGGGTACGGACGGCCGACTCGAGCTCCAGCAGCCCGGATAGCCGCCAGTCCTCCACGTACTTCTCGTCGAGCTCGAAATCGCCGAAATCGATACGATGCGGCGGGACCTCGATAACGACGTAGGCTCCCGCTGAGAATTCGATTCTGTCCGGCGCCGGAATCTTTAGAACGACCTCTCTGATGTACGTCGCGACGTTTCGCGCCGATACGACCTCGCACGACCATTGCCGGACGTCGAGCGCCGAGTCTGGCACGATGATCTGCATGTCATCGCGAACCTTGACGGCGCACGCGAGGCGCACGCCTTGCGCTTGTTCGTCGGCGCCGATGTGAACCGCTTCGGTCGGTAGTGGGGCGCCGCCGCCCGACTTGACAGTGACGCGGCATTGACCGCACGTGCCGCGCCCGCCGCACGCCGCCGGAAGATAAATG
>JAOTTJ010000431.1 GCA_029864465.1 Gammaproteobacteria bacterium
GAAGGTTTGAGCGAAGCTGATTTGGAGCACAACATATTTTTCCTCAGTAGTTATTCTTCTGAACCGCCATTATGCCTCTGGCTGACGGTGTGTCCCATTTCGAGTCTGGTGTGAGGGTAGGGGCTCGCGGCGCGCGATTGCACGGTCTGTGGTAGCCTGCCGGTTCTGGACCCTGTGACAGCTGTATAATAATGAATGCGAATTGCCTGCTTGAATCCATGCGTGAGCTTCTCGGTTTCGCTCAACGCGCAGGTGTCGTCGCGGCCAGCGGGATCGCGATAGTCGCGTGCGCGCCCGGAGAAGCGCCGCCGGCGTCGGTCGAGAGTGCCCCAATGGCGACCCCGGCTACGGCCGCGCCTGCCGCCGCCGAGCCCGAGCGCTGGGTCGTGCATGGGCCAGCCACGACGTTCGTCGCCGATTTTCTCTACGACTGCCCGGTCGTCGTCGACAACTGGCGGCCGGGTGCCGTGGCGCTTGCCACGGCAACCGACGGCACGCAGATTCGCGTGCCGGCAGAGACGATGTTCGAGCAGGGCATCGGTCCGATGAGTGTCGACCTCTACAACGAGTGTACGGGCATCACGCCGGCCGACAGCAGCGGCGTGAATCCGGAAGCGGCCCCGATCATCGAGGTCGATGCCGACGGCGAGGTCATTTCCGGCTATATCGTCGCGGACAACTACTACGAGCTGTACGTCAACGGCACGCTCGTCTCCGTCGATAACACGCCCTATACGCCGTTCAACTCATCGATCGTGCGCTTCCGGGTCAACCGGCCATATACGCTCGCGTTCAAGCTCGTCGATTGGGACGAGCACATGGGTCTGGGCATGGAGCTGTTTCCGCAAGGTCCCGAGAGTGACCGCATGGAGAGCGGCGACCCGTGGTTCCTGGGCGATGCGGGGCTCATCGTGCGTTTGAGCGACGGCACCGTAACGGGCGATCACTGGAAGGCGCAGTCATTCTCGATATCGCCGCTCGATTCGCCCGACGACGTCATCGAGCGTGACGGAATCCACGACACGAGTGCGTTCGGGCGTATCAATCGAGGTTTTACGCGCCCCACATGCGCAGCCGAATCTGGCGACGTCACGGGCAATGCACGCCTGTTTCCCGAGCTCGCCTATCTGCCGAACGACTGCTACGCCGTGCACTACCCGATACCGGATGGCTGGGAGGGCCCGGCGTTCGACGATTCCGCGTGGCCACAAGCCTTCGAGTATTTGGATGCTGAGGTCAGCACGCCGCGCGGCTTGCCGGCCTATTTTCGCTATACGGATCTATTCGAGGACGCGAGCTTTATCTGGACCAGTAGTCTGGTGCTCGACAACCTCGTGATCGCCCGCCACACCGTCGAATAGGTCGAGCCTGCCGAATTCTGCGAGCTCGTCTCCTCGGCGGAGCCGCGCTCGAGTCGTGCGGTAGAATCGGTGCGAGGAGCGTGAACCATGCCTATAGAGATCAACGTCAACGGTAGAACGAGTAGCGTCGATGTCGATCCTGCTACGCCGCTGCTTTACGTGCTGCGCAACGACTTGCGCCTGAACGGACCGCGATTCGGTTGCGGGCTTGGGCAGTGCGGGGCCTGCGCGGTGCTTGTCGACGGAACGCCTGTGCGATCGTGCGTGATGCCGGTATCCGCTGCCGAAGGGGGCGAGATCACGACGCTCGAAGGCCTTGGGACTGCGGCTGAGCCGCACCCCGTGCAAGCGGCGTTCATCGCCGAGCAGGCGGCCCAATGCGGCTATTGCTCCAACGGTATGATTCTGAGCGCGGCTGCGTTGCTCGAGCGTAACGCCAACCCGTCCGATGCGCAGATACGCGAGGCACTCGAGACCTATCTGTGCCGCTGCGGGGCGCATACGCGTATTCTCAAGGCCGTCCGCCGCGCGGCGGGAAGTGACACATGACCACGCGTTTGCAAGTCACGCGGCGCGAATTCTTCGCCGCTACCGGCGCGCTGTTGATCGCGGTCTCGGTCCCGAGCCTCGCGACGGCGCAATCCCTGCCGCGTAGCCTGCGCAGCAATCGCGACCTCGACACGTGGTTGCGTATCGACGCGGGCGGCACCGTGACCGTTTTCTCGGGCAAGGTAGAGCTCGGCCAGGGTATCCGCACCGCGCTTGCCCAAGTCGTGGCCGACGAGCTCGACGTCTCCATCGATCGGCTGCGCATGGCGACGGTCGATACGCTGGGCTCGCCGAACGAAGGGCGCACGACCGGCAGCAATTCGGTTCCGGACGGCGGCACGGCATTGCGCATTGCCTCAGCCAAGGCACGTCAGTTGCTGCTCGAGAACGCAGCGGTCCGGTTAGGCTCGACCGCGAGCGATCTAATCGTCGAGGACGGTGTTGTGAGCGCCGGCAGCGGACGTTCGATTTCGTATTGGGAACTGCTGTCCGACGGTCGCTTCGACGCTGAGATCGACGGGCAGGTGACCCCCAAGCCGCACGATGCATACACTTACGTCGGGACGTCGCAGCCGCGCGTTGATCTGCCCGCAAAGTTCACAGGTCAACCGGCCTACATCCAAGACATTCGCCTGCCGGACATGGTGCATGCGCGTATCGTGCGCGGCGATTTGGCCGTGAGCGAGATCGTTTCGACCGACGATGCTGCGGTCCGGCGCATGCCCGGTGTCATCTCGGTCGTTCGTGATGGTAATTTTCTCGCGGTCG
>JAOTTJ010000432.1 GCA_029864465.1 Gammaproteobacteria bacterium
GATGACTCACGGCCCGATCGTCGGCGGGGACATTGGCCTCATGACCTCTGCCGTTCGCCTGGACCCACAGACGCCAGGCTATCAGGACTTGCTTACCGAGCTCGACATTCCGTATCTGTTCGAGACGCGCACGGTGACCGGCTTCGGCGGCGGCACGGACTTCGTGACCGAGATGCCGCCATTCTCGCTCATGCGCGACGACCTCCTCGTCGAGTTCTCTGGCCTCGACGCAGCCGGCAGCTACGATCTCATCGCTCGACGATTCGACGTGGACGGCGGCATCGATTCGCTGCACGTCGACTCACCAACGGCTGGACTCGTCCTCGAAGGACTGGCGTTCGATTCCGACTCAACGAGCTACAACGACGTGCTACGGCTCGGCACGGTCGGCGCCACCCTGGCACGTTTGAGCATCATCAGCGCCGGCGACGGTCCGGCCGAGGGACTCGAGATGAATGGACTGGAGGTGCGGTTCGACATCGATCTCGATGAGACCACGAAGCGCGCCATCCTGACGAGCGTTTATCGCGCCGCATCGGTCAGTGACGGCGCAGATATCAACCTGACGGGTCTCGACGTCGTGGCAAACGCGAACGACATAGATCTCGATGCGTTCACAACGTATTACTCGGCCGCGCAAGCCAACGCGATGCAGCCAGATTCTGTCGCGCCGCTGAACCTCGAGGTTGAAGACGCGCTCTACGCCTTGCTCGCCGCCGGGCCGACGGCTGAGATCGGCCCCGTGAGCTTCAATTGGAACGATGAGCCGTTCACAGCAACGCTGCGCATCCTCGTCGATACCGCGGCGCTGCCGCCGCGTGACTCGTTCACGATACTGACGCTCATGTTCGGCGGCGCGGTCGCGATCGAGTTGTCGCTCGAGCTGTCCGAGCCGCTGGCAAGCCTGCTCGCAACGCGCGGGGTGGCGTTTCAAATCAGACGCGGAGCGGCCGAGCAGGGCATGGAGATCAGCACCGAGGACGCCGAGGCTATGGCCGCCTCACGAGCGGCCATTGCGCTCGCAGGACTCGTTGCGCAGGGAATGCTGAACAGCACCGATGTCGGTTTCGCGTCAGAGGCGCGGTTTTCGAGCGGCACGCTCACGGTCAACGGCAGTATCGTGCCGCTTGGCATCCCTTAAGGCGTTCGAGTTCCTGCGTTCGTCATAACGAGATGGCGAGTTTACATATCACCAATGCTTTACGTATTTCTGTCGCTATCCAGCGACTGACTGTGAAGTCTTTAACATCGCCAGCACGCAAAACGCAGTAGATTAAGGCGCTCGAAGACTTGTCTGCGCGCAGCGGCAAGCACCGTACATAAGAGGTGAGCAGCCCATGTCTCTGGACAACACGGCGATGATGTCAGCGGATTACATCCATCGGATCGCAACTGATGAGACGACGGAGCATATTTCGCTTGGCGAGGATTTCGCCGTGCTCGCGGGCGTCGAGGAACCCGAGAAAATCACGGGGCGGTTCGAGTACAAAAATCGCACGTGCGGAAAACGCGCCGAGCTCATCTTGTACGAGGAAGGCTACCTGCGCGTACGCGAGTGGCAGCGCAAGAAACGCGTGCGGGACTATCTATTGAGTCTCAGGTTCATGGGAACGGACACGACCGTTACGCGCAAGCTGCCGATGCGCGTGCTCTACGTCGCGGCGGGTTTCGCGGGCTTCGGGGCGCTGTCCTGGCTCATCGCATGGCTCTCGACGTGGGACGCCTTCTTTATACCGGCCGCCGTGGTGGGCGTCGCTGGCACATTGATCGCCTCGATGCTGTTTTTGTATCTAGCTCACGAGAAGACGATGTTCTCGACAGCGTCAGGCGATGCCGTCGCCCTCACGCTGCGCGGCACAGCTGACTCGTTCAAGCGCTGCCGCGCGATGATCCCGGAGATCCAGCGCGCGATCCAGGAAGCGCAGGCGAAGAATATTCAGGACCGCTCCGATTATTTGCGCCAGGAGATGCGCGAGCATTACAGGCTGCGCGAGTACGGTGTCATCGATCACGACGTCTGCAGCGAGGCGACCCGCAGAATCCTATCCGAGTTTGGATAACCCCTCCCCCTCCTGACTCGGCTCAATCGGGGTCCGATCCAATCGCGGTCGGACCCCATTTTTTTCTCTGACCCCTTCAGTTCCTTGCCGGGGTATGATCGTGCGCAATGCGCGAACGACTTATCCCCACGAGCGATACGCTCGCCGCACTCGGCTTGAGCGAAGCCGAGCTCACGCCGCTCGAATCGGGACTCATTAATACGACCTGGCTCGCGACGCTGCCTGACAAAGCGCCGTGCGTGCTCCAGGCCGTCAACCCGATCTTTCCAGCGGCCATCAACGCCGACATCGACATCGTGACGCGGCATCTCGAGCGCCACGGCGTTACGACGCCGCGGCTGATGCCACTGCCCGGCGGCTCACTGTGGCTCGAGGCGCAGGATACGGTTTGGCGTCTGCTGACGTTCATTGCAGGTGATACGTTCGAGTGCCTGCCTGGCCCCGATCACGCGCGCGAGGCCGGCGCGCTGCTAGGGCGCTTTCATGCGGCGCTCGCGGATTTCAACTATGACTTCGTCAACGCGCGGCTCGGCGTGCACGACCTCGACCACCATCTCGGCGCACTGCGCGACGCGCTCGCCAAGCACACCGGGCACGCAAGCTTCGGCGCAGTCGAG
>JAOTTJ010000433.1 GCA_029864465.1 Gammaproteobacteria bacterium
TATCTCCCCCCCCCCGCGTATCGATCCGGATTTTCGCCCACCCGGGAGGCTCTGTTCGCCGAATACTATAGCGTACTGGGGCTGAAGCCGCTCCGGGACTCGACTCCGGTCGGCCCTTCTCGTAACCTCGGAGTTTTCCACAGCTTGGGGGTGGGCTCGTGACGAAGACAACGCAAGAGACGACGCCGGAACAGAACACCGACGAGACGCGCCTGGACCGAAGATCCTTTATTGCGGGCGTCAGCGCCACGGGTGTCGCGCTGGGAAGCGCAGCCACGACAGCAGGCGCTCAGCAGACGGCCCAGACCGAGCACATGGCAGCGGCGCCGCCATCCGAGGCGCAGCGAGTCGCTGACGTCGGGACGCCGGACGAGTACTCGGCCGATGAGCACGAGAAGTATTTCGTCGATAACCCCGGCTCGGATTACATGATCGATGTGTTGCGGAGCTTGAACATCGATTACGTCGCAACCAATCCGGGCTCGAGCTTCCGGGGCTTGCATGAATCTCTCGTCAACTACGGCGGCAACTCCAAACCTGAGTTGCTGACCTGCACGCACGAGGAGCAGGCCGTCGCGATGGGGCACGGCTATTACAAGGTGGCCGGCAAGCCGCTCGCGGTCGCCTGTCACGGCACGGTTGGCATTCAACATGCCAGCATGGCCGTCTACAACGCCTGGTGCGACCGAGTACCGGTCGTTTTGATCGCCGGCAATCACCTCGATGCAACGCAGAGACGTCTCGGTGTGGAGTGGGCGCACTCGGCAACCGACTGCGTCCGGCCGATCCGCGACTACATCAAGTGGGACGATACGCCAGTCTCGCTACCGCATTTCGGCGAGTCGATGGTTAGGGCTTACAAGCTATCGATGACGCCGCCCGCAGGCCCGGTCGCGGTCGTCTGCGACGGGCATCTGCAGGAAGAGGCAGCGGAGCACGGGCCCATGGCGATGCCCCGGATGAGCCCGACGCAGCCACCCCGCGGCGATGCCAATGCCGTCGAGGAGGCCGCGCGCTGGCTCGCCGAAGCCGAATCGCCCGTGATCGTCGTCGATCGCATGGCGCACAATCAAGAGGGAGTCGATCTGCTCGTCGAGCTTGCCGAGACGCTGCAGGCACCGGTCGTCGACCGGCGCGGTCGGATGAATTTTCCGAACACGCATTACTTGTACCAGGGGCGCGGAGAACTCTCGCGCGCGGACGTCATCCTGGGTCTCGAGCTCAACGACGTTTTCGGCGTCGTCAACTCCGTTCGCGACATTGCGCACAAAGACACGCGCCGGACGGTTCGCCCGGATGCGCGCGTCATCACGATTGGTGTAAACGACCTCTACATGAAGTCCAACTACCAGAACTTCCAGCGATACTTCGATGCAGATCTATCGATCGCCGGCGATGCGCAGGCGACGCTCGCATCGCTGACCGAAGCCGTTCGCAATGCGATGCCGCGCAACCGCCGGTCGACGCTCGCGGATCGCGAAGAGCGTCTGCGCGCGCAGCATGCGAGGCGTCGGCAAGAGGTCTTGGACACCGCGCGCTACGGCTGGAACGCGAGTCCCGTGAGCACGGCACGAATCGCGATGGAAACCTGGAATGCCGTCAAGGACAAGGACTGGGCACTCGTCTCCCAGCAGTTCTTCACGTGGCAGTTCGATCTCTGGGATATGGACCGGCATTACCACCACATCGGTGGTTCCGGCGGTGCCGGTGTCGGCTACGGAGGCCCTGCGGCTGTCGGGGCGGCGCTCGCGCATCGCGATCACGGCCGAATCGCGGTCAATTTCCAGAACGACGGCGACCTCATGTACGTGCCCGGCATCCTCTGGACCGCGGCGCATCATCGCATACCGTTGCTGTCGGTCATGCATAACAACCGCGCCTACCATCAGGAGGTCATGCATCTGCAGCGCATGTCCGCGCGGCGCCGACGCGGCCTCGATGGCGCGGCTGCGAGAATCGGCAACGTGCTCGACGATCCGCCCATCGATTTCGCGGCGCTCGGCAAGAGCCTCGGCATCTGGACGGCCGGACCGATCGAGGACCCGAAAGACCTCGCGCCGGCTTTGCGCGAGGGTGTCGCGATGGTCGAGCAGGGCGTACCCGTGCTCATCGACGTCGTCGCGCAGCCGCGCTAAGCGAGAACGGGATATGCGAACTATCGCCGGATGGGTATTCGGGCTCGGTCTTCTGGGTGTGTTAACAATCGGTCTTCAGGGACGGACGCTTGCGCAAGGCGCCGCTGAGGGCCGCGAGCTTTTTGTCACGTACGGTTGCTGGCAGTGCCACGGTTACGAGGGCCAGGGCAGCGTAGCGGGTCCGCGCATCGCGCCGACGCTCCTGCCATACGCGGCGTTCGAGGTGCTCGTGCGGCGCCCGGCGAATCTCATGCCGGCCTACGCGCCGAGCGCGTTACCCGACGATGTGCTGCAAGAGATCTTCGCATTCGTGCAGTCGATCGAGGAGCCGCCGGCGCTCGAGGACATCCCTGCGCTGCAATGAATAAACGGGGGTCGGCCCCCGTTTGTTTAAAGCCGTGCCGCGACGGCCTCGACCTCGCGCCACACGCGCAGCAGGTTGCCGCTCCAGATCTTCTCGATATCCTCGGCGCTGTAGCCGCGGGCAAGCAGCTCGGCCGTGACGTTCGGCGTCTCAGCGGCGTCTGACCAGCCGTTG
>JAOTTJ010000434.1 GCA_029864465.1 Gammaproteobacteria bacterium
ATCCCACGCGCCGACATTGCTGTTGACGGCGGCTGCGAGCAAGTCGCCGAGTGCGCCGAGCGGTGCAGCAGAGGAAGTGATATAGCCGAGAAATCTCGGGTGGCCGTTGTGCAGCGACTGCCGGAACAGCAGCGGCGCAATCCGATCGAGGAGTCTGGCCGGGTCGGTGCCGTCTTCGGGCAAATTCGTATCGCCGAGTAGTGCGCGTACCTCCTGCGGCGTCGGTGCGCGCGTGACCGGGCGTTCGGGCAGAGAATCGTAAAATTCCGCGATCCGATCGACGAGCGCATGACCGAGTTTTCGGAACTCCTCGCCAGGCAAATCGATGGGCGCGTCGCGTTGGTTGTCGGGCATTGGATCGGCACCGATGGGTTGTTGGACCGGACTGCTCTGGCTGCCGGGGGTCGCTCGGGGCCAGGCTGCTATTTTCGCCTGCCCCTGAGCAGCGTGCCAGTGGCAGGGCGGCAGCCGCGCGCGTAGACTAATCTATGTAATGTTGGCCAAACAAAATTCGATACGGAGTTCACTGCGGTCCACGCTTTTATTCGCGGGGCTCGGCATCGCGTTCGTAGGCGCCGGCTGCGCGTCAGCGCAGCAGCAGCTCGAGCGTGGCGAGGAGCTCTACGGCTTCTGCGCGCAATGCCACGGCCCCGAGGCGCACGGTATCCGTGACGTGGACGCGCCCGGGCTCACGAACCTCGACGGCTGGTATCTCGAACGCCAGCTCGAGGAATTCAGCGCCGCCATGCGCGGTCGGCCCGATCGAGACGTGCATGAATCGCCGATGATCTTCGTCGCACGTGCCTATGACGACCCCGAGGCTGTCGCCGACCTGGTCGCTTTCATCGACAGCTTGCCCGGCTATTCCCCCGCGCGTACCGTTATGGGCAATGCGAGCGCGGGCCGGCAACTCTACTCGGCCTGCGACTCATGTCACGGCGCGTCGGCAGAGGGTGATGTCCGGCTCAGGGCGCCGGCGCTCGCAGGATTAGACGACTGGCATCTCGTCGCCGAGCTCAGGGAATTTACGACCGGCGACCGGGGCACTCACCAAGGTGACATGTATGGTCAGCAGATGGTGCCCGTTTCGCGGGTCCTGACGGACGAGCAGGCGATATTCGACATTGTCGCTTACATCAATACGTTACGATGAACATCATGCAATTAGGAATCAATCGAGCTTTCGCTCTCCTCCAGGCAGTGTGCCTGACCGTTTTGTTGGCGTGGCGCCCGGGACTGGCGCAAGAAGTCGACGACCGTGTCTACCTGCCGATGCAGACGAGCATCAATGCCCTCATGGTCGCGCTCGTCGATCATTCGGCGCACGAGCTCTGGCGGGCGGGATCTGCGCAGACGTTGAGCGCCCTGGACTGGCGCACAGTCGAGCAGCATGCGATCCAGCTCATCGCATCGGGCACCTTGATCTCGCTCGGCGGAACGGGGGTCGCGGATGCGGGTTGGGTCGCGGCGCCGGCCTGGCAGGAGTGGAACCAGCGCATGACGGACGGCGCCTTGGCGGCTCTGGCAGCCGTCCGGGCGACCGATCAGGATGCGCTGAACGCTGCCGGCAGCGCGCTTGTGGACGCCTGCCAAGGCTGCCATCAGGCATTCAAGCCCGAGCTTCCGACCGAAGGCTTCGTTCACACGCCTCATTATGAAATGTCTGCGCAGCAAGACATCACGCTCAGGTCCACTATTGTTACGCTCGCGGCCGAACCGGCTTTGCGAAGAGAATTCGAGCGAGGGCTGACCGATAAGGCCCGTCAGCGCGGCTACAACGTCGTTGCAAGCTACGACCTCGTGCCGGACGTCACGGATGTGGATGACCCGGACTTCGTCGGCCGACTCGTCTCCAATGGCATTGGTGCCGTACTGATGATTCGGCCCGCGGCCGTCGGGCCGGGCACGACGCTCGAGGCCGTCAGAAACTCGGTCTCCCCGAGCACCTATGCCAATATGCAGGCGTTCGCACAGCGGCGCAGTCGTGCAGGCCGGCAAGATCTCCTCGCCGTCGTGCATCTGGGGATTTATCTGATCAGTGTCCACGGTGCCGAGCTTATTTCGTCGGGCGCCGTCTGGCTCGATGAGCCGAACCCGAGCCGGCAACAAGGAATCGAGCGGCTGCAAAATTTGATCGTGGCCAATGTCGACGCCGTGCGCCCGGCGATTCGCGAGCACCTGGGGCTGCCGCCGCTAAATCGATAATTTCCTAAACGGACTCATCGGGGATTCTGCATAGGAGAGATCGTCATGGCTAGCAAGCACGAATCCGATTTCAGGAGATCTCGGCGCTGGTCCGCCACGGTCCGCGGCGTGCTCAGCCGGCGCCGGGTTCTTAATATCGGCGCGATGTCCGTTACGGCGGCGGCCTTCGGCCCGACAGCGCTGGCGCAGTCGGTGATTGGTTCCGGTGGGGGCGGGACAAGGTTCAGGCGGATTCGGACACAGTTCATCGCTGCGCTCGGCAACCCCGATGCGACGTCCGGCAGCAATGCGCATCAATGGGGGCTGTGGCGCGTTGACCCCGGTCCCCGCGGCGTTTGGCTCAATCGTTACGATAGCCTCATTGCGAACGGCGGGGTTGCTCCGGCCGGCTGGAAGTTCGACAGCTCGGATTGGTGGCTCGAGGAGCATGGCCTGATCATGGAGAGTCCTGACTTCCCGCTGTC
>JAOTTJ010000435.1 GCA_029864465.1 Gammaproteobacteria bacterium
CGTGACCGTGCTGTCGCTGCTGCTCGACAACGTGACGACCGTCGTCATTTTCGGCCCGCTGATCATCCTGATCGCCCGCGCGATGAAAGTCTCGCCAATTCCCTATCTGCTGGCCGCGGCGCTGCTGTCTGACACGGGCGGTATCGCGACGCTCGTCGGCGATCCACCGAACATCATGATCGGATCTGCTGCCGGCATCAGCTTCAACCGTTTCGTGTTCACGATGGGCCCGATCGTGCTGGTCGCGTGGCTCGTTTGCCTGATCATGCTCAAGTTCCTGTTCAAGAAGGAACTCGCTCAGACGCCGGCCGACACCTCGCACGAGGTTCCCGCGATTCCCGACGCGCGCCTGTGGAAGGCGTCGATCGTTATCCTCTGCATCATGGTTGTGTTCTTTATGCTGCACAACGCGCTGCACTGGGAACCTTGGTTCGTCGCGGTCCTCGGCATGTCGGCGCTGGTCCTGACCTCCCGTAGGGTGGTCATGGATCACGCGATGGAGCATGTAGAGATCACGCTGCTGATGTTTTTCATCGGGCTGTTCATGGTCATCGGGGGCGTCGAGCACAGCCGCTTCCTCGAATACGTCGGCTCTTTCATCACACCGTTCGTGGAGATACAGGGTCTATTGATAGCGACGATCACCCTGATGTGGGTAGGCGCCTTCTTGTCCGCGGCGATCGACAATATACCGTTCACGGCTGCGATGATCCCGATCATCCTCGGCATGGAAACGCAGGGCATCAACGTTGCCCCGCTGTGGTGGGGCCTGGCTATGGGCGTCGGCCTTGGTGGTAACGGCACGCACATCGGCTCCACGGCGAATGTATTCATCGTGACGATCTCCGAACGCCTGGCGCGTGAGGAGAACGACCCGAGTCTCGCGATCACGCCGGGGCTCTGGTTCAGGAAGGGTTCGCCCGTGATGTTGGGCACGCTGGTTGTCTCGACGATCCTCTTCGCGTTTTTCTTCGACTTCTTCGCGAGGCCGATCAATTAGGGATTTTCCGCGATTGTTGGGTTGAAGCCCCTTAGATAGAATTAATCGCTCATTGAACTGAAGGTTAAGCGCATGGCTGACAAATCTATTCTCGTCATCGTCGATCCAACAGCCGATACACACCCGGTCGTGGATCGGGCGGCTTGGCTCGCCAAAGATTGCTCGGCGTCGGTCGAGCTATTCATCTGCGATTACGACGCGGACATCGACGCGGGTCAGACGTCCGCCGTCTGGGTCAAGCAGACGGAAAATGCTCGTGATCACCTTCTCGGTATTCTCAAGCAGAAGCTCGAGGATCTCGCCGCGCCGCTGCGCTCGGCCGGGCTCGACGTCAGCGTCGATGTCGCCTGGGACCATCCGCTCGGCGAGGCGCTCGTGCGTAAGATCGCAAAATCCAAGCCGTGGCTCGTCGCCAAAGACACGCACCACCACAACGTCCTCAAGCGCACGATTTTGTCGAATACCGACTGGCATCTGATTCGTGAGTGCCCTGCGCCGCTGTATCTCGCCAAGCCCGACGCCGTCGACGAGCACCCGAAGATTGTCGTCGCCGTCGATCCACTGCACGAGCACGACAAGCCAGCGACGCTCGATCACAAGCTGGTTGCGGTCGGTCAGGAACTCACGGTCGCCACGAGCGGTGAGCTACACATCGTGCATACCTATCCGCTGCCGCAGCCGATGAGCGTCCCCGAGGGTGCGCCGATCGTCGATCTCAGCGAGGAGGTCGAGGCCGAGCACCGCAGAGCTTTCGAGGCGTTTCTCGAGAAATACTCGATTCCGGCGGGCCAGACGCATCTGCTCGAGGGTCTACCGCACCAGCGGCTACCGGGGCTCGTCGAGAAGGAAGGAATCGGCATCATGGTCATGGGTGCGGTTTCGCGCCGCGGCCTGGACCGGGTCTTCCTCGGTAGCACGGCAGAGCGCGTGCTCGATCGCCTGCCCTGCGATCTGATGATCATCAAGCCCGAGAGCTTTACTTCCTCGCCCGGATAGGCGTCGAACGCCGACGAACGGAGCCACTCGATCCGCGATCGATCGTGGTCGACGCCTCTTTGCAGCCGATCTCGACTGCGACATCCGCACGGTATTTGCTCCAGCCGTTCCCGTAGAATGGACCTATGCGCGCACTCGACGACGTTAATATCGCCGTAATCGGCCTCGGCTACGTCGGCCTACCGCTGGCCGTGGAATTCGGCAAGCGCTATCCGACGATCGGGTTCGACGTGAAGGCAGAGCGGGTCGCCGAGCTCGAGCGTGGCTACGATTCCACGCTCGAGGCGACGGCCGAAGAGCTTGGCTCAGCGGCCCACCTGAGCTACACGAACGACGCGGCCAGAATCGAGACGTGCAACGTGTACGTCGTGACCGTGCCGACGCCGATCGGAGAAACCAAGCGGCCCGTGCTGACGCCGCTGGCGCGGGCGAGCGAGACGGTCGGGCGCGTGCTTCGCGAAGGCGACATCGTGATCTATGAGTCGACCGTTTATCCCGGTTGCACGGAGGAGTTCTGCGTACCGATACTCGAGCGCGAGTCGGGATTCACTTTCAACGACGAGTTCACGGTCGGCTATAGCCCCGAGCGCATCAACCCGGGTGATAAGGAGCACAGTCTGCCGAATATCCTCAAAGTCACGTCGGGGTCGAACGCCGAGACCGCGGA
>JAOTTJ010000436.1 GCA_029864465.1 Gammaproteobacteria bacterium
TAGATCGAGTACGCCTCGTCGATGCACTCGGCTGATTCTTTGGAATCTCGTGCTTCGGCTTTTCGGATCGTAAAGCTGGGCATGCGCGGATTATGCCGGACGTGGCTACTAGCCGAATATTCGCTCGCGGCTTCATGCGAGACCGGCCTCGGTCATCGGCGAGCTCGAGACGGCAAGCGGACACCCGGATGGTATATTCCTGGGCTTCAGATCCCGTGCACAACAGGCTCTACGATCCGATGTCCCAGGAACTGTATCGGCAGCTACCCGCGATCGAGAAGTGGCTGAGCTCAGCGACTGGCGTCGCGTTGAGCGCGGAGTTCTCACCGCACGAGGTCGCTACGATCATGCGCGGACATCTGACGGCGTTGCGCGAAATGCTGCGCGACGGTCTCGCGGAACTGCCGGCTTTCGATAGCCCTGCCTACGCCGCCGTGTTGCGCTCTGAGCTCTTGCAGGCCCGCCTGCCGAGTTTGCGGCGTGTGATAAATGCGACTGGCATCATCATCCACACGAATCTCGGCCGTGCGCCGTTGGCTGAGGAAGCGATTGCCGCCATCGATGCGGTTGCACGCGGTTACTCCAACCTGGAACTGGATTTCGTCACAGGGCAACGCGGGCATCGCAACGAGCACGTGGAATCTTTGTTGCAGCGGCTCACCGGAGCCGAAGCAGCATTGGTCGTCAACAACTGCGCGGCTGCTGTCGTCCTGGCCATCGATACCCTGGCGCGCGACCGGGACGTGGTCATCTCGCGTGGCGAGCTCGTCGAGATAGGGGGCTCGTTCCGGATCCCCGACATCATCGCGAAAAGCGGTGCGCGGATGGTCGAGGTCGGCACGACGAACAAGACCCGCCTCAGTGATTATGACGATGCAATCTCCGGCGATACGCGGCTGCTGCTCGCAGTGCATCCGAGCAACTATCGAGTCGTCGGTTTCAGCGGCAAGCCCAGCCTTGCTGAGCTGGCCCAGCTCGCACATCGCAAAAACCTCGTCGCGATGCAAGATCTCGGCAGCGGTGCCTGCCTCAGCGTCGACGCCATCGCGGCGGTCGCCGAGCAGACCGTTCAAGAGGCCTTGGCAGCGGATATCGATCTCGTGACCTTCAGCGGCGACAAGCTGCTCGGCGGACCACAGGCGGGAATCATCGTCGGTAAGTCCGAGCTCATCGCTGCAATGAAAAAGAATCCGATGCTACGCATGCTGCGCATCGACAAGCTGTCGCTGGCTGCGTTGACGGCAACCTTGAGGCTCTACTTTCCGCCCTACGATCCGCTGGAACGTGTGCCGGTATTGCGCATGATTGCCGAACCGAAAGACAGCATCGAGCGCCGGGCGCAGGACCTGCTGGCCGAGCTCAAGAAGATTGCCGGCGTTGATGGCACGCTGGTCGACGACGTGGGCTATGCAGGCGGCGGCAGCTTGCCGATGGCCGCGTTACCGACGACCGCGCTGCATCTGACCGTCGCAGGATTGACCGCTGGTGAGCTAGCCCAAAAGCTACGCGCAATGGACCTGGCCGTCATCGGACGCGTGGTAAACGATCGCTTCGCCGTCGATCCGAGAACCGTCTCCGCGGCGGATTGCGAGCAGCTGATCGTCGCGTTTAGAAAAGTCGCCGAGTGATGTCGCAACTGACGCTCGGAGTGATCGGACACGTCGATCACGGTAAGACGGCTTTGGTCCGGGCATTGACCGGCATCGAGACTGACCGTCTAAGAGAGGAACGCGAACGGGGCTTATCGATCGTGCTCGGTTTCGCGCATCTGGAGCTCGATCATGGCACCGTCGATTTTGTCGACGTGCCCGGACACGAGGATTTCATCCGCATGATGATCTCGGGCGCAACGGGCATCGATGGCGTGTTGCTCGTTGTGGCGGCGAATGAGGCTGTCATGCCGCAGACGCGTGAGCACTTTGAGATCGCGAGGTTATTGGGTATCGACCGTGGCCTGATCGCGATGACTAAGACGGATTTGGTATCGGATGAATCTCTTGCTGTTGCGGAGCAAAGCGTGCGTGAGCTCGTCGCGGGCAGCTTTCTGCAGGATGCACCGTTCGTGAGAGTCTCGACAGTCAACGGCGAGGGTATCGATCGCACGAAGGCCGAGTTGGCGTCACTCTTCGTGCCAGAAGCCGAGGGCGATGTCGCTGACACGTTTTTTCTTCCTATCGATAGAGTCTTTGCAATGCCGGGTTTCGGTGTTGTCGTGACCGGGACGTTGCGGCACGGTTGTTTGCGGGAGAAGCAGGTTGTCGAAGTGCTACCACGTGGCTACACGGCGACAGTTCGCGCGCTACAGAACCATAGCCAACCCGTGGAGACGGCCCATCCGGGTCAGCGAATTGCGGTCAATCTACGTGGCGTAGAACGCCAAGACGTGGATCGAGGCGATGTGCTCGCTTCGAAGAGCTTCTTGAAGCCGACGCGACGTCTGGACGTCGAGCTCGAGATGTTGTCAGACAACGAGCACGAGCTGAAGAATGGCGCAGCCGTTCGGCTGTTGCTCGGGACGAGCGCCGTTGTCGCGCGGGTGCGATTGCTCGGGCAGCACGTGCTCCGGCCAGGCGAAACAGGATACGTTCAATTACGGTGCCAAGGTGACGTTGTCACGCACCGCGATGAGCGCTTCGTCCTGCGTAGTATCTCCCCGGCACAC
>JAOTTJ010000437.1 GCA_029864465.1 Gammaproteobacteria bacterium
GACCTCGCGTGGAATCGACGCAAGTAGCGTTGCGATATCCGCCCGTTCGTGCGTCGACAGTCCGGCGAACGGCTCATCGAGCAACAACACGCGCGGCTTCTGCGCGAGCGCCATGGCGATCTCGACGCGGCGCTGTTCCCCATAGGCCGTCTCACGCAGCGGCTTGTCCGCAAGCCCATCGAGCCCGACTGTCGCGAGCACTTCGCTCGCCTCTTGCATGAGGCGCTTCTGGCGGTCGAGCCGCGACAGCGGATTCCAGCGTAACGCCGACAACCCAAGCAAGGCCAGGGCCACGTTGTCCCGCAGGCTATCATCGGGGAACAGCGTGATGATTTGATACGTTCGAGCGAGCCCCAAATGGGCCCGGCGTCGGCCGGCGACACGCGTCACGTTCTTACCAAGCAGTTGAATCGAACCGCCATCGACGGGGTACTCCCCGGTGATCAGATTGAACAACGTCGTCTTCCCCGCCCCGTTCGGGCCGATGATGAGACGCCGTTCGCCGGCCCCAACCGTCAGACTCAGATCCGAGATCACGCGCAGGCCGCTGAACGACTTCGTTACGGACTGAAGCTCGAGCGCGTTCATCCACTGCCCCCCGGTTCGCGCGGCGTCGGCGAGTTCGAGGAGAATCGAGCACACAACCAACGCCACAGCCGTGCCGAGCCAGGCACGAGACCGTCGGGCATGAAGATGACGATCGCGACGAAGATCACCCCGAGCACGAGATTCCAGCGCTCGATGTAGGCACTGGCGACGTTCTTGACGATCACGACAAGCGCCGCGCCGACGACGGGGCCTAGCAACGTGCCCGTACCGCCGGAGATGACCATGAGCAGCACCTCAGCCGAGCTTGCGAGGCCCAAGGCGTGCGGGCTCACGAATTGATGGTAGTAAACGAACAACAATCCAGCGATACCGCTGAAGAGCCCTGAGAACAACACGGCCAAGAATCGGATAAGCCACACGTGATAGCCGAGCGCGCTCATGCGGCGCGCCTGATCGCGCGTGCCACGCAGGCTCGCACCAAACGGTGAGGCGTTGAACGCTCGCATGACGAGGTACGTAAACAGAAAGGTTACAAGCGTAAATGCATAGAACGCAGCGGGCGTGCTCAAGTCCATCCCGAGCGGCAGCGGGCGCGCATCGACGATGATCCCGTTATCGCCGTTGGTGAGCGCGATCCAGCGATACGCGACGCCCCAGAGAATCTGTCCGATTGCGAGCGTGATCATGATGAAGCCGATGCCGGCCGTGCGTAGTGACAGCATGCCGAATACAGCTGTCGTCGCTAACGTCACGAGCAAGGCGAAAAACGCCGCCGCGACATGACCCCATCCAGCTGCGAGCAGCCATGCGGCGGCATAGCTTGCAACGCCAAACAGGCCCGCGTGTCCGAGCGAGACGAGGCCTGCCCAACCGACGAGCACGTTGAGCGCGAGCGCGAAAATCGCCCAGATCAAAATCTGACTGGCGATGTTTACGTAGTAATTACTATCGAGCCAAAGTGGCAACGTAACCAGCGCTACCAAACCCAGCAGTGCGGGCGCGCGACTCATAGGCTCTGCCGTCCGAATAAGCCCTGCGGGCGCACGACGAGGACGATGACCATCGGCAGAAACAGGATCACGTAGGCGAGCTCGGGGAACATCGCCTGGCCGAAGTTATAAATGAAGCCGATCACGAGGCTGCCGAGCAGCGCGCCGGGCAGGCTCCCGGCACCGCCGAGAATTACGATGATCAGTGCAAGCGGCAGCATCTCAGCGTCGAGACCCGGATAGACGGATAGGATCGGCCCGCTCAGGACACCAGCGAAGCCTGCTAGCGCAGAGCCGAAACTGAACACGGCCGTAAAGAGCCGCGATACGCGAATCCCGACGACGCGCGCGATCTCCGGATCATCGACGCCCGCGCGAATCGTCGCGCCGAGTCGCGTGCGCTCGAGCATGTACCACATGACAGCCGCGAGAACGACGGCCATGACGACGACAGCGAGCCGGTACTTCGGAAAGACGATGGTTCCGGCGCGCAGGACGCCGCGCAGGCTCTCAGGCGTCGCAAGCGGTATCGGATCGCCCGTCCAGACGAGCAGACAGATATCCGCGATGATAAATGCGAGCCCGAGCGTGACCAGAACCTGGGCAAGCTCCTGTCCCGCAAGCCGCCTGAGCAGCAACCGCTCGATGAGCGCGCCGATGATCCCGAGCACGACTGCACTCAGAATCGCGGCGATCCAGAAATTCAGCCCGAGACGCAGGAACGTCACGCCGAAGTAAGCGCCGAGCATGAACAGCGCGCCGTGCGTCAGATTCGGAATCCGCATGAGCCCGAAGATCAGCGAAAATCCCGCAGACAGCAGGAACAGCAGCCCGCCGAGCGCGATGCTATTGATCGTAAGAATGATCCACAAAGTCATGGAAGACGATCCCGGACGCCCGCGCCAGCCGCGGCCGTCGTTCGATTATCTCGCGTAGCGCGCCGGCGGATAGTCGCGCGAATAGACGGGTTGAGCGAGAAATTCCTCAGGATCGTAGGTCCAAAACTGACTCACGTTCTCGTAGGTCTTGATCGGCGTATTGACGAGCCTGCCGTCACGCTGCTGCACCTCGAGGATGTAGATATTGCCGACGACGTTGCCGAGCTCGTCAAAGCGAAAAC
>JAOTTJ010000086.1 GCA_029864465.1 Gammaproteobacteria bacterium
CACTGCCGTATCGAATGCGAACCCTGCGGAGAAAGCTGATTTACTGTCGGCCAGCATTTCGGTGGCGATGAATACGACCGCGTTCGGTCTCATCGTTGCGATCCCGTTGTTGCTCATACACACGCTTCTGCAGACGAAAACGACCGAGATCGTGGATAGCCTCGAGATGGCGTCCGTCAAGTTCTTGAACTCCATCAGCGACCGCTCCGAAGCGGGCCTATCGTAGGCACGGAGATTCCCGATGAGCTTGTTGCGCTCGCGAAATCGGCATCGAGAGACCGTGGAGCTCAATATCACGGCCTTTATGAACCTCATGGTCATTCTCGTGCCGTTCCTTTTGATCACTGCGGTCTTCTCGCAGGTCTCGATACTCGAGCTGAACCTGCCGGCCGACGGCACCGCAGCGGCCGAGCCGGCCGAGCCCGAGCTGCAGCTCGAGATCACGATACGTGGGACTTCGATCGACGTCGGTGACCGCGGCACAGGGCTCTTGGCTGTGATCGAGAACACGCCCGAAGGCTACGATTTCGATGGGCTCGGTAGCTATCTGCAGCAGGTCAAGCAGCGGTTTCCTGACAAATCCGACGCGACACTGCTGCTCGAGCCCGAGATTTCTTATCAAACACTCGTCGCCGTCATGGATCGAGTGCGTGTGATCGAGCAGCTCAACGAGGGCGCGAATCAGGTCGTGGCGTACGAATTGTTTCCGGAGATCGCAATCGGCGACGCGCCGGTGCGTAACTAAAGGACTGAAATCATGCGATCGAGCGGACGCGCGGCACGAATGGATCGGCACCACAAGCGGCACAAACGCAATGTCGCGCTGAATCTCGTTTCGCTCATGGACATCTTTACGATTCTTGTTTTCTTTCTGCTGGTGAACTCGAGCGAGGTTCAGACCCTGCCCAATGCCAGGGACCTCGAGCTGCCCGAGTCGATCGCCGAGCAACGCCCCCGCGAGACCGTCGTCGTCATGGTGACCGATAGCGATCTGCTCGTGCAGGGCCGATCCGTGGCGCTGATCGCCGACATTACGAGCCGCAACGAGCTCATCATCCCGGAGCTCAAGGCCGAGCTGCAGCGTCAATCCGAGCGCATGCTGCGCCAGAGCACTCAGGATGATCCGCTGGAGCGCGAGGTCACGATCATGGGCGACAAAGAGATCCCCTACAGCCTACTGCGACGCGTGATGGCAACCGCCACGGACGCGGACTATGGCCGTCTGTCGCTCGCCGTAGCGCAGACGACCTCAGATCTCCGCCTTGCAGCCTTCAACTCTGCTGGCCAATAAATATCCGGTGACATGAATCAAGCGGTCCCAATCTATCGAATCTATGATCTGCCCTGGTCAACTGGCGCCGATCAGGAGCAGCGCTTTCGTCGCATGGTATTGCGGGCGCTGGCTGGCGTACTGATTCTGAGTCTAGTCATTAGCTTGCTCCCGGTACCCGAACGTGACCCGCTTGCCGTGCAGGAGATACCGCAACGTTTTGCTAGGTTCGTTCTCGAGCAACCCGTGCCGGCACCACCGCCCCCGGTGGTCGAGCCGGAACCCGAGCCCGAGCCATTGCCCGAGGTCGAGCCCGAGCCCCAACAGCTCGTAGAGACGCCGGCACCAGAACCGGAGCCCGTGGTGGAACCGGAGCCCGTCGTCGTGGAGCCGGAGGTCGACGTCACTGAGCAGGCGCGTGAGCGTGCGGCCGTGGCCGGTCTGTTGCCGTTCGCCCAGGATCTCGCCGCGCTCAGGACCAACGATACGCTCGACCGCCTCGATCAGAGCGGTGACATCACAGGCGCTGTCGAGGGAGAGGCGCCCGTCGTGGAGCGCTCGCTGATTACCTCACGTGCGGGCAGCGGTAGCTCGGGCATCAATACGGCCGAGCTCAGCCGAGGCACGGGCGGACAGGGTCTCGCCGGGCGTGCGACGACGCAAATCGAAAGTCCGCTCGAGAGTTTCGGGCCGGCTGGCGGCGACGTGGCGCGCGCCGGCGTCAGTGATCTGCCCTCGCGTAGCCGCGAGGAGATCGAGCTCGTGTTCGACCGCAACAAGGGCGCGATTTTCGCGCTCTACAACCGTGCGCTGCGGCAAAACCCGGCGCTCGTCGGCAAAGTTGTCCTGGAGCTCACGATCGAGCCCGACGGCCGCGTAAGCGATTGTGCGGTGGTCTCCTCGGAGCTCGGCGATCCTGATCTCGAGCGACGGCTCGTGCAGCGTGTACTGTTGTTCCAGTTCGAGGCCAAGGACGTCGAAAGGATCACGACAACCAAGCCGATCGATTTCTTCCCGGCATAGCGGTACTTCCGTCAATCGCCGTCGCCTCTACGAAGAAACCGCATAGCGCGCTGTTGCGCCACCAACTTTCAGTCACTTAGAGCCTGCGCCGACAGGGATGAGCAGGGACAGCGGCGTTGGTTTGTTCCGGGAGTCACCGAGTCGTGGTACCGTGCTCATACGCGCTCCGGTTTGCTGGAAGCGCGACTGTTTAGCCATGGACCGTAGACAATTCTTGACTGAGAGCGCCGCCGTAGCCGCGTCCACGACGCTGCCGTTCTCCGTCTTCGCGCAGGAATCGATGATCACGCGCGAGATTCCAAGTACCGGCGAAAGGCTGCCCGTCATCGGGTTGGGCGCGGCCGATATCTTTATCAAGATGCCTCCGGAAGGCAGAGAGCTTCCCAAGGCGGTTCTTCAGGCCATGGTCGATCAGGGCGGGAGGGTCCTCGATACGCCAGCGTTTTTTCGCCCGGACGTCCCGGTAGTTGGGGAAATCCTCTCCGAAATGGGCCTGCAGGAAGAGCTATTCCTGACCGGAAAGATCACTGTGAACGGTAAGGACGCCGGCATCGAGCACCTCGAGAGAACGGTCGCAAACTTGAACAAGCGGCCCATGGACCTCTTGTTGATTCACAACATGCGGACCCTGCAAGAGCACTGGGCGACGCTGAAGGACTGGAAGGCAGCAGGTCGGGTTCGGTATATCGGGGTCAGCCTGACGAGGAACAGCGACTACGTCGAGCTGGACAAGTTCATGAAGGCCGAGCGGCCAGACTTCATCATGACGGGCTACTCGATCCATCATCCGCTGGCAGCCGAGACGACCCTACCACTGGCGGCCGATCTCGGTATCGCCGTACTCATTGTCGAGGCGTTCAAGGCCACGGAGGACGGTGGCATTTTCCCTATCGTCGCCGGCAAATCGCTGCCGAGTTGGGCTTCGGAATACGGCATCGAAAGTTGGGCGCAATACGCACTGAAATTCGTCCTTTCGAACCCAGCCGTGACGGGAGTCGTGACCGAGACCCGTCGGGTCCGCCACGCGATCGACAACATGCGTGGCGGGTATGGGCGGTTGCCGGACCAAGCAACTCGTCGGCGAATGAGCGACTATCTGCTGTCGATCTAGGTTCTGCCTCGAACCCGTCTCGGCCGTGACCGATGGCGCGCATGCCCGGTCGCCGTGAGCGCAAATACGGCACCGCCTGGCTTGCATCGATCCCGCCCCCGCCATTGCCTCAGCCGCTGGTCTGGATCGCGGTGCCCGCGGTCCGTCATTGTCTGTGGGCCTGACCGGCGAGGGTCGGCTCGCCGGCGGCGGCGGTGGATGCGCCAGCTGCGGCGAGCGGGTAAGATCGGAGCGACGGGTGGCGAGTCTGAGCCAGATCGGAACACGAGATCCAGGCCCTGTCGACCAACCCGCCCCAGGGGGAACACTCATGAAAGACTCACACGACTCAGAGGTCTCGCGGCGCGAGTTCATTGGTGGCACTGGCGCGGCGATCGTGGCCGCCAACACCATTCCTGTAAAGGCACAGGATCGATCCGGCGAATCTAACGAGCGGGCAATCGAAGACGTCCCGCTCACGCGGATTACGCTGACCGTTAACGGCACGGAGCACCGCGTTGCCGTGGAGGATCGGTGGACACTAACTGAGCTGTTGCGGGACCATCTGGGTCTCACAGGTACGCGCATTGGCTGCAACCGTGGCGAATGCGGCGCCTGCACGGTCCTGCTCGACGGCGAGCCTGCCTACTCGTGCAGTACGCTCGCCGTCTGGGCGCACGGGCGCAGCGTTCAGACGGTCGAGGGTCTCGAGAAGAGCGGACGGGTCTCGAAGCTCCAGCAGGCTTTCATCGATCACAATGCGCCGCAGTGCGGATTCTGCACATCAGGTCAACTCATGAGCGCGACGGCGCTGTTGCAGCGCAACGCCAATCCAACGGTGCGGGAGATTCGCGAGGCGCTTGCCGGCAATCTCTGCCGTTGTTCGAACTACAACGCGATCGTCGAGGCCGTGCAAGCGGCCACGAGAACTGGAGGTGCGTGATGGCCATTGACCCTCTGAAGACCGTCGGTCAAAACACGCCGCGCATCGATGCGTACGAGCGCGTGACGGGGCAGGCAACGTACACGCGCGATATCAAGCTGCCCGGAATGCTCTATGCACGCGTTCTGCGCAGCAACGTGCCGCACGCGATGATTCGGCGCATCGATACGTCCAAAGCCGAAGCGCTGCCGGGCGTGCGGGCAGTGATGACGCACGAGACGCACAAAATCCCGTACGGCTCCGGCTCGATCTCGGGCGGGCGGCAATACAGCGACGCTCACAAGGACATCACGACGCGTCTGCGCTACACGTTCAACGATCACGTTCGTTACGTCGGCGAGCCGGTTGCGGCCGTCGCGGCCGTGAACCGCCACGTGGCCGAGGAGGCGTTGCAGCTCATCGAGATCGACTACGAGGAGTTGCCGTTCGTCCTCGATGTCGAGGAGGCGATCGAGCCTGGCGCGCCGGAGATCTGGTCGGGCGGCAACATCGCGCACGATTCCGAGAACCGCCAACAACCGATCGGCGGGCGCACGGGTGACCTCGAGGCCGGATTCGCCGAGGCGGATCAGATCTTCGAGGATCGCTTCACGACGCAGTTCGTTCAGGACGCGCAGATGGAGCCGCGTAGCGCGCTCGCGCACTGGGAGGGCGACAAGCTCATTCTGCATACGCCGACGCAGGGCGTATCCAACTGCCGCCACGATACCGCGCGCGATCTCGGGCTCGAGGATCATCAGGTCCAGGTCATCTGTCAATACATGGGCGGGGGCTTCGGTGACAAGAACGGCAACTATTATTTCGATTTGATCGCCGCGGCGTTCGCCAGGGATCTCGGTGTGCCCGTTATGGTCGAGCTTTCGCGCAAGGACGATTGGCTCGCGACGCATGGTCGCTGGCACACTGTGCAGGACTATCGCGTCGGCGTGAAAGATGACGGCACAGTCACGGCGATCCAACTCAACGGCCTCAGTGGCATGGGTCCCTACCTCAGGCGCTCGGGCAACGTCGCCGGCATGGACGTCTATGCGTGCGAGAACACAGAGAAGTCGATCTTGCCCGTGCACACGAACCGCGTCGTGTCGGGTAATTTCCGTGCGCCGACGTATCCGCAGGGTTATTTCGGCATCGAGTCCATGATGGACGAAGTCGCCTACAAGTTGGGAATTGACCCCGTGCAGTTCGCGCTAAAAAACATGGTCCGGCCGACCGAGACCAAGCAGTTCACGAACTTCACGCTCGATCAGTGCATCGAGCAGGGTGCTGAGCTATTCGACTGGGCGAATCGCTGGAAGCCTGAACCGGGTTCGGGCGAGGGCCCGATCAAACGCGGTGCCGGTATGGCGTTCATGATGTTCAACGCACGGCTCGGTGCGAGCAGTGCAATTCTGCGCGTGAACGCCGAAGGCCGCTACACGGTGTACGTCGGTGTCACAGACATTGGCCCGGGTGCGAAGACGACGATGTCGATGCTTGCCGCCGAGGAGCTGGGCGTGCCGTTGTCCGACGTCGATATCGTCTGGGGCGATTCCGATCGCTGCCCGTATTCGGTCGGCGAATCCGGTAGCCGGTGCACGATGATGACAGGTTACGCCGTCGTCGAAGCTGCACGCGACCTGAAGCGTCAGATTGCCGAGAACGGCATGCCGCAGGGTGATAGCGTGCTGATTGCATCTGCGACGCCGGCGCCGACGACGAATGGCAAGTTGCGGGAAGGCTTTGGCGCTCACTTCGTCGAGGTCGAGGTCGACACGCATCTGGGCGATGTGCGGGTGACGAAATACGTCACCGTGCACGAGTCCGGCCGCATCTTGAACCCGCTGCCGGCGCTGGATCAGATTCGGGGTGCAGTGATCCAAGGTATCGGCCAGGCGCTGACCGAGGACCTGCGCTACGACTCCCGCAACGGCCAGCCGCTCACGAGCGGCTATTACTGGGGGCGGCATCTGACACATCTCGACGTGCCGCAGATCGAAAATGTATTCATCGAGACTGATGACGGCCTGGGTCCGTACGGCGCCAAAACTGTCGGCGAGTCGGGCATTATCATTGCGCCGGTCGCAGTCGCTAACGCCGTTTATAACGCGATAGGTCACCGCATGCGGGATCTGCCCATCACCCGCGACAAGATTTTGGAGGTGGTGGCATGAAAACGTTTGCGAACCACAATCCCGGGAGCGTCGACGAGGCGGTGGCGATCGCCCAGGCTGCGATTTCCGATGGTCTGTCTGTCTCGTTCGCCGGCGGTGGAACGGATCTCTTGCAGCTCGTCAAGGATCGTATTCCAAACCGACCCGGTGCCGGTGCGCCTGACGTGCTCGTCAATTTGAAGTCCATTCCGGGTATCGGCGGAATTGCCGTGAATGCCCGAGGCGGTTTGACGATCGGTGGACTTGCGCCACTTTCCGCACTCGCTGCGAGCTCTGTCGTTCGGCAACGTTACTCCGTCCTCGCCGAAGCTGCCGAACAGGTAGCCTCGCCGCAGATCCGCAATACCGGCACGCTTGCGGGCAACGTGTGTCAGCGGCCGTGGTGCTGGTATTTCCGCAACGGCTTCAATTGCTACAAGGCTGGCGGCAACCAGTGTTTCTCGATTGTCGGCGAACACCAGCTCCACGCGATTTTCGGCGGCGGGCCGAGCTTCATCGTCCATCCGTCGGACGTCGCACCCGCGCTCGTCGCGCTCGAGGCGACTTTCCATATAATCGGGCCGCACGGCGAAAGAACGCTCCCTGCAGCGGAGTTCTTCGTGCTGCCGCGCGACGACGCCGGGCACGAGAACGTTCTCGGTGACGCTGAGGTCCTCGTTTCCATCAATCTGCCTGCCTCGGCGAACGGCGTGCACAGCAGCTATCACAAGGTCATGGATCGACAGACGTGGACTCACGCCGTCGCGAGTGCGGCCGTGGTGCTCGATATGGAGGAGGGGCTATGCCGCTCCGCGCGGATCGTGCTCGGTGGCGTGGCGCCCATTCCTTGGCGTGTGCAGGCTGCCGAGGCGCTACTTGCTGGCGAGCGAGTCACCGCCGAGCTTGCGGACGCCGTCGGCGTAGCAGCCGTAGCCGAGGCACAGCCGCTTGCCAAGAATGCATACAAGGTTCCGCTGACACGCAGGCTCGTCGAGCGCACCGTGCTCGCAGTCTCGGGGGTCGCATAGGTCATGGCCTACCGGCACCTGAACGTCGAACAGACGAATGCCCCCGCGTCGCTGAGTCGCCGGGATTTCTTGAGGTTGCACGTCAGCGAAGGCAAGCGTGTGCTCGAATTGTCCTGCGAGCGTCTGTTCATGCGCTATCAGGACGCGCAATCCGGCGTTGGCCGGCGTCAGGTCTCCAACCACGATGACGTGATGCCATGGGCTCAGCAGCCCACGGGCTTCGATACGCCGACACTCGACGAGCTATTTGCCGAGCTCGAGCGACAGCTCGCCGAGGCCGACGAGCTTTGCGTGCTCGAACCCGACTGGCTCAATGGCGGTGCGTTCGGACGCGAGGTCGGCGCCCGCGTCGAGGCTTTCGAGCGACGCGGCGGACACGTCGCATTCGGCAGCTTCTCACCGCCGAGCGTGTCGAACGGTATCATGGAGTCATGAGCACGAAAGTGCGAGGACAGATCCTCGGCGGCGTTGCCCGCATTGCGTTTGCAGTCAGCGCGACACTCGCCCTCACGGCCTGTGCATCCGGGATCGCTGGCGCGCAAACCAGCGCTGATGCTGCGCTCGAAGTCAGGGTTACGAACGCAATCGAGAACGCATCCGATTTGCCCGTAAACTCGCTGTCGGTCGACGCGAGGGACGGCGTCGTCAGGGTCACAGGGTCACTCGTCTGTGCGGATTGTGGCGGCATGCTGACGCCTGGGGGTGTTCAGACCATTCAACAGAGTCTCGGCGCCGTCGTGCGCGCCGTGCCGGGCGTAGAGCGCGTCGAGTTCGACCTGGAAGATCGACCATAAATGCTACATCGATACGTACACCGTATCGATGCTTCCTGATTAGTTGGGGGAAATCATATGAATATCTCAAGACAGTCACTGTTCTTGATCGTCTCATTAATTCTTACGTTCTGCGCGTCGGCTGCGGCGACTGCGCAGACGGCGGCATTTTTCAAAACGACACAGACGTTCGCCGACGATGCTCGAGGGTTTTGCCTCGATCTGCCGGGCGCACCACCGAACATGGATTTCGATCGGCCGGTCCAGTCGCATTCATGTAAATACGGTGTCGATTCCAGCGATCTGGTCTTCGCCTGGCGCGAAACTGGCCAAATCGAGGCGCCGGCGTATGACGTTTGTCTCACAGCACAGCGCATGGAGGCCGGTAGCCCGCTGCACGCGCGCGACTGCAGCCGCACGCCCGGGCCCGAGCAGGCCTGGTCACGCGGTCTCGGCGGCGAGGTTCGCCTGGCGTCGCGGCCCGACCTGTGCGTGACGTTGAGTAGCGAATATCGCCTTGCGGGTACACCGGCCTGGATTACGCCTGTCTTTCATGCACGGGATGTCTCGTTGGAGGCATGCTCGAACGCGGCGCAGGCGCGTCAGCAGTTTCGCCCGGGCACGCCCGACGAGTTACCTTCCAGCTTCGTCTCCACACCGGGCCAGCAGATGCCCGAGCACCTGGCCACTGCCGTCCGCGAGATTGTCTCCCGCGGCGCCGGTGCGCAGGAAACCGCACGACTCTACGACGACGAGCCACGTGTCTACGAGCTGGCCGAGATCGAGGTTGCCGGAGACATCGCCTACGGCCCGCACGAGCGGCATCGGCTCGACGTGCATACGGCTACGATGCGTCGCAGCAGCGCACCGGTCCCAGTCGTCGTCTACGTGCATGGTGGCGGTTTCGTACGCGGTAACCGTCATGCGAACCGCAACGTTTCCGACTACTTCGCGAGTCTCGGGCTCGTCGGGGTCAACGCCACGTACCGCCTCGCGCCCGAAGCCAAGTGGCCTGCGGGTTCGCAAGACGTCAGCCGCGCCGTCACTTGGGTCAGGGACAATATCAGTGATTACGGCGGCGATCCGAATCAGATTTACGTTATCGGGAAATCCGCCGGCGCATTTCACGTTGCCGAGTTCGCGCTGCGCCCGAGTATTGCCGGCGACGATGGCTCTGCCGTTGCGGGCATCGTGCTCGTGTCGGGTACGTACGTGGCCGACAACAGCAACCCATCGCAGAACCGTATCGACTATTTCGGTGAAGACCTCACGCGTTGGCCGGATATTTCGATTCTCGGCAATATCGAGCGCACGGAGATCCCGTTTTTACTGAGTATTTCCGACTACGACAGTGACGCGACCAAGGCCTCGTTCGCCGAGCTCGCTCGCACGCTCACGGTTGATTACCGTCGCATGCCACGCACGGTGCAGCTCATGGGGCACGACCACTACGCGCCGAACCCGAGTATCGGCACGGTCGACACGCAGCTCAGCGCGGAGATCCTGCAACTGATTCGATCGACGTCGGGAGGCTATCAGCCGATGAGCGCGACTCAGTATTAGCCGCGGCGTATGAGGTTCTCGCAAGCTTGCGTCGTGCTCGCTATGCTGCCGGCGCTCGCGATCGCGCACCATTCGGTTGCCGAGTACGATCGCAGCGAGATCCGTGAGATCGAGGGCGAGCTCGTCGAAGTGGCATGGCGCAATCCGCACGTGCGATTCATCGTAAGAGCGCCGGGAGCTGATGGACAGCTGCACGATTGGGACCTGGAAACCTCTACTGTTTATGTTCTCGGCAGGCTGGGCCTGGACGGTAGCCGGTTTTCGGATGCAGGGCGCGTGCGCGCCGCTGGATGGGCATCGAAATCGCGTGCAGCGATGCGCGTAACCAACATGTTGTTGCCCGACGGGACCGAAGTGCTGCTGGCGGGCGCAACCGGTAACCGTTGGTCCGACGACTACGCGGGCGAGCTCAGCAACGTGCGCGCCGACCGGGCCGAGCGCGGGTTTTTTCGCGTTTGGAGCACAGAGAACCCCGGTACGTACGGGCAGACGCTCGAGCAGAGCGAGATTCTACTGAGTGCAAAAGCGCAGGCGAGCATGGAGCGCGGCGTCGAGTTCGATCCCTGCGTGCCCCAAGGGATGCCTAGCGTGATGTACAACCCGCTGCCGATCGAGTTCGTCGACGAAGGGGACACGATCGAGCTGCGTATGACGTCATTCGGTATCGTCCGTAGGATTTACATGACGAACGACACGGGCAACGAGACGATCGAGCCGACGGATCTCGGTTATTCGGTGGGCCGGCGATTCGGTGACACGCTCGAAGTGCACACGACGCGCGTAGGCT
>JAOTTJ010000439.1 GCA_029864465.1 Gammaproteobacteria bacterium
TCTACGCGCCTGGCGTCGGCATGATCGTCGAAGTCAAACCCGATACCGGCGAACGGCTGGAACTCATGGAATTCGTGGGAGTAGGACAATGATTAGATACAACGACAGCGCTCGCGCGGCGGCCTTACTGCTGACCGCCATTCTGCTGGGGCTCGGGGCCTGCAGTAGCAGCGATTCACCGGCGAACCGAGGGCAACAGCAGGCACCAAGACCGATCGGCCTCTCCGGCGTCGTCTCCGACGGACCGGTCTCGGGAGGTTCGATCTATGTCCTCAACCCGCAGCAGCTACTGGATGTCTTGGGTGGGATCAGCCCTGGGGAGGATCTGCACGATGCCCTGATAGGTATTGGCGCGGGATTCGTCCGTGATACGGCTGACGAGGATCGCTACGAGATCAGCCTACCTGAGAGTTTCGATGGCCGCATCGTCTTTCTGGTGTTCGATCGGACCGACGCAGAGGACATGGAATTCGGCGATGAACCGCCTTTTCTGATGTCGGTGGCCGTCCTCGGCGCTGGCGGTTCGCAGAATCGCGTCAATATCACGCTGCACACGACCTTGATCGCCCAGCAGATCTGGCTGCAGCTCGACCCCGACGGCGACGGCAGCCCGGTCGATGACGGGCAGATCGCCACGCTACTGCAGACCGCAACGCTCGCTGCGCTCGACGCGCTCGGCGAGGACTCGATCGGACGCGATCTCTTCGAGGGCATGGGCCCGATCGACGGCGACGACGACGAGGCCGTTCACCGTGCCTCCAGCGAGCTCGGACTGCTGTTGCGCGAGCTGGCCGCAGCCGCCGGGCTTACGCTGGATGAGATCCTCGCCGCGATTGCCGCCGATGCCGCAGACGGCGACTTCGACGGCGTGATCCCCGCGCTGGCTAATCCGTCCGTCGAGCTCGAAGCGCTTGCGCAGCTCCTGCATGATCTCGCCTCGCGTGAGGATGACGAGGAGTACGCCATATATGCCGTGGGCTCTTGCTCGACGAGCGCCGTGGCGCTGCGGCGTGCCTGCGCCGCCGATGTCGTCGATGACGGTTACGAGTCCCGTGCCATTTGCGCCGATATCGCAGAGCCTGCATCCCGAGCCATTTGCCTCATCGAGGCCGGCGCCACGGATATCGAAAATGCCGAGGAATGCGACGAAGTGCTCGATGCGCGGCTCGAGGTGTGCGACGCGGTTATGGACGCGCCTCACGATCCGCCGTTCGGCATGGCCTACGCCGCGAACTTCGTCAACCCGATGGAGATCGGCAACACGATTACGCCGAACCCGTACTTCCCACTGGTCCCCGGCAATCGCTGGACCTATCAGAACCCTGACGAGCTCATCGTCGTCGAAGTGCTCACCGAGACGAAACTCATCGATGGCATCACATGCGTGACCGTCAACGACATTGTGACCGAGGATGGCGACGTCATCGAGGATACCGATGACTGGTACGCCCAAGACGTCGATGGCAACGTCTGGTATTGCGGCGAGATAGCAGAAAACTACGAGCTCTTCGACGGAGACGACCCGGAGGAGCCAGAGCTCGTCGATCTCGAAGGCTCGTGGAAGCACGGTCGTGAAGGCGCCGAAGCTGGCATGCTGCTGCCGTTCGACCCAGTGCCCGGTACGACGATCCGTCAGGAGGTGCTGTTCGGTGAAGCGGAGGATGTCATCGACATTCTGAGCGTGACGGCCGATGAGGCGACAGCGGGCAACGTCTTCACGTGTGCGAACGCCTGTCTGCAGACACGCGATTACACGCCACTCGAGCCCGACGTCGAGGAACACAAGTTCTACGCGCCCGACATCGGCCTCATCGTCGAGTTAGATCCCGATACGGGCGAGCGTCTCGAGCTCATCGACTTCACGCCCGGCGGCTAGCTCTCCCCCAAACGCTGAGTGTGTACGCCGGCCCTCGATCCGAGGGCCGGCTTTTTCTACCGACCTTTTCTCCGAGTCGGACGATCTCGCTCCGCACCGTCGTCAAGCAAAGACCGAACGCGTCATGCCGATCTTGGCCACCATCAGGCAAAGTGGATCATCAATCCTCTTCCACGGGCAGCGCAAACGCGACGAGCTCGCTACCGAAACCTGCGGCACCAACGGGCACAACGATGTACTGGCGGCCTTCGTGCATGTACGTCATCGGACCACCGGTCTGCGGCGCGGGCATGATGACTTCACCGACGACCTCGCCCGTTGCCTTGTCGTATGCCTGGAGCATTGCACCGGGCCCTTGCGATGTCGTCGAATCGAACGGGAACCGCGAACCATCGCGCCCCCACTCTCCTGCAATGGCCAGGGTCGGCGTCACGAAGATCCCACCGCGATTCGTCCGACCGGTGGGCGGGATGTCGAGACCCTCGAGCGCTGGGTGATTTGCGATCGCATCAGGCGTGCGGCCATACGGGACCTGCCAGGCGATGTTGCCGGAGTTCATGTCGTAGGCTGTGATTCGACCATAGGGCGGCTTGAGGAGTGGCAGACCCTGCACGCTCGGCTCCATTCGACCGGGGTCGTCCATACCGCTCGCCGGATCCGTTGCCATGCCGCGGAAGTAATTCATGTCGGACTGATCCTCGCGCGGCACGACAAGCCCGAGCGGCGAGACGACCGTTGAGGAGGGTATGAAGAACATGTTCGT
>JAOTTJ010000438.1 GCA_029864465.1 Gammaproteobacteria bacterium
GCTCGGCGCTGAGTGCCTCGAGGCCGTTCAGGCCGCGGTTCGTGCCGGTCAGCTCCTCTTCGGTGAAGCCGTTGTAGTAGACCATCTTGATGGAGCCGTCAGCCATGCGCAGATACTCGCCCTGGTGGCCGAGCGCATCCCATTGCGTGCCCATCTGCCCGATATAGCCAGAGAAATACTCCGAGTGCGCGTAGCCGCCGCCCTCTCGCGTCGGCGTCGGCGCCGGGATCGTCGCCATATACCAGGGCCGGTTGCCATAAAGGGGCATGCCCTGCTCATAGATATGTCCGAGCTCGTAAGTCTGGCCGGTTCGCGGAATCGACAGTGCCGCAAGTGTCTTGGCCGGCGTTATGTAATTTGCCGAGCCGACCTGGTCGTCCGGGCCGTGCGGTGACGGCCACCAGGGCCCCTGCTCGCGCGTCTGGCTTTGCAGCGGCTGGGCGCAGAGCATCATGACCCCGGCTGTGATGAGGCTCAAACTCACGGGTCTGCTTGATTTGTAGCGGAACATATCCCCTCCCGGTGCGGTCTTATGCTTAGATTCAGTGGATTGCCCGGGGGTGCCCATCGGCGCCGGCTAGCGGGCGGTTCGCGCGTTCTCGGCGCTTCGAGACGACTATATCGCGTGCGATTTGTCATTGCAGCCGGCCGCGCGGCGATGGCGGTTTGGATGCGGCCCGGCGCGTGAAATTGCCCGGGCCGGACGGTAGAATTTCACGAGAATCGGTCGTTCTGTAGAATTTCACGAGAATCGGTCGTTCTATAGTAGGCTTCACGCCTCGCAACGTTGCGGGCGACGCCGACAGCCGGGCGCCGGGAACGTCGTCAGTGTAGTTTTGTTTGAGCACGGAGCTTGGGGGAGGTCGATTATGGGTCATCTACGGGTCGTCATTGCGGCCGGCGCGCTAGTATTCGGTGGCTCAGCAGCCGCTCAAGAATGGGACACCTACACGAGCATGCAGGACCATTTCCGCGTGCATGTGCCCTGCGAATTCTCGATCGAGACGATTGACTGGGAGTCGGAGTATGGGAGTACCCTGCCGGCCCGTGTGTACTCCTGCAATGCCGGTTCGCGCGGCGACTACAAGGTCACGGTCGCCGATTACACCAACGCGTTGGATATCTATCTGGCGCGTGAGGGTCGGAACGAGGCCGACTATGTCGATCTCTACTGGGAGATCGATATTCGCGCTTCGGTCATCTATGCCGCGAGCCAAATCAGACAACGCGAGGGAGAGATCACGTTCGATGCGTATCACTACGTCGATCGCATTGAAGGCGAACAGATTCAGATGACCTATCCCGACGAGCGGCGTCTATATGCCGCCATTTATCTGCACAACAGCAAGCTCTACATTCTCGAGGCGACCGTGGATCCGCGGACGCCGCCGCCGGGCATGTTCCAGCAGTCCCTCGGATTCGTGGACGACGAAGGCAACAGGATTCGCTATCAGAATTTTGCCGATGCACCGAAGGTGCTCAATGCGCCAGATCGCGCGGAGCGCGCACGGCTTCGTGAGCTGCGTCGTCAGCAGCAAGAGCAGAACCAGCAATAGCGCCGCCTCGGCAACTGAGCCGCCGAGGGCACTGCATACAAGTATTTGGTAGAGAGAGGGTGACTAACACATGAAACGTCTAAGTCTTGCCATCGTTGCTGCAGCTGTGATGACGCTTCCGGCCTGGGGGCATCATTCACACGGCAACTACATCATGACCGAGTATCTGAATCTCGAGGGCACGGTCACGGAGCTGCATTGGGTCAACCCGCACATCTGGATCTATCTCGAGGTCATGGATGAGAGCGGCGAGCCAGCCGTCTGGGCGCTCGAAGCGGCTGGTGCCTCGGGCCTCGCGCGCCAGGGCATCACGAAGGATACTGTCCAGGCAGGCGATAAGATTTCCGTGCGCTGTCACCATCTCCGTGACCGTTCTAATGGCTGCCTTCTTGGGTTTTTGACGACGGAAGGTGGCGAAGAGGTCGAGTGGGACTAATACCCGTTCACTTCACCGGCGGCTTTGCGGCCGCGAGACGCTAGAAAACGAGGATTCGTTGAATCCGATAGACTCAGTCTGGGAACGATGAAACATGAAGATGGCGCCAAGCCATCATCGAGGAGAAAAAACCAATGAAGTTGATCAAGGGCCTTTCCATTCTTGCTGCACTCGGGGTATTTGCCCTACCGCTCTACGCTCAGGCTCAGGAGCCGATGACGTTCTTCGTGACGAGCGACGGCCCGGGTAACGGTGGCGCTCTCGGCGGGCTTGCGGGTGCTGATGCGCTTTGCCAGTCGCTGGCCGCGTCCGCTGGCCGCGGCGATGCCACGTGGCGCGCCTATCTGAGTCAGGCCGCAAGTGGCGGCATGCGAGCCGTTCATGCGCGTGACCGCATCGGCGACGGGCCGTGGCACAATGCCAAGGGCGAACTCATCGCGGCGAACGTTGCTGATCTGCACGAGGATCGCAATAACGTCCGTGGTTACACCGCACTGAACGAGAACGGCGAGGAAGTCGCAGGCCGCGGCGCTCCGGTGAACCGTCACGACATTCTGACGGGCTCCGACTCGGCGGGCCGGCTCGCGGGTGACGCAGCGACGGCGACCTGCAACAACTGGACAAGCAGCAGTGACGACCACACCGCA
>JAOTTJ010000440.1 GCA_029864465.1 Gammaproteobacteria bacterium
GAGGATCGAATTCGTCGTGCTCCGGCCCAAAATGCGGGTATAGATGCGGGTATCACGGGATTGCCAGAGGGCGGCTTATGTAAACTCAGGGCTGTGGCGCAGGTAGCAGCCCGTATAGTCAGCGACCCCGCAGCCAAGAATTAGAACTACTTAATGGAAATCCTATTCCAGTTACTGGACGAGATTGATGATTCGCTGATGCTTGCCCATGAACGATGGTTAACGCATTTTATTCGAGCCGCCGAGAGAGCTGCTCTGGCTCGCTACGCATTTCCGATAATTCTTGGGATAGCGGCTATATGCCCGCTTACTGCGAGTTCGACGCCGATTTTGTTCTAGACGACGATTAATGATGGCGCTGGCATACCCAGACGAAGTCCAAAACTCCGCCATGGCTTCCGAGGTGGCTATAGGTAGCGGCCATCCAGTAGCTGTCCTTATCTCGCGGGCCTTGCGCTCGATCCAGCCCTTTTCGTCCGGGGAGTAGTACATGTGCTGACTCTGCCAGACAAACTCTGCCTGAGCTAAGCCCACAGCGGCCATCGCTTGCCTCCAGGGCGAGCGAGATACGTATATCCCCGTATTAGATTCTTTCGATGAGACGCCCATACATGAAGTATCTGGCTCAGAGGTGACCGTAGATCATCGTGACGAGCGTTGCAGGGTGGGGAATCATGCGCGTGATCGGGTTGAGGCACGGCTTTCGGCCGGCAGCACTGGCCGTCTTCGTATTGGTGCTCGGCACACTTGTCTACGTGCTGGATCGTCCGGCCGAGCTGGTTCCCTTCTTTGCACCCTTCAGCCTCGCTCATCTGACGTTGCCACTCTTCGGCAAATTCGGTCAGAGCTTGCCAACATTCACGCATGTATTTGCGTTCTCTGTGCTGACTGGCCTCTTGTTGAGCGGCACCCGAAGGGCTGCCCTGGCCGCCTGTTTGAGTTGGTTCACTTTAGACACGGCTTTTGAAGTGGGCCAGCATGCGGCCGTTGCAGGGAAGCTCATGGCTTGTATTCCGAGTGGCCTCGAGTCAGCGCCAGTCCTGAGGCACACCCGAGATTACTTCATGAACGGTACGTTCGATCCATGGGATCTACTCTCCATCGCGGTGGGTGCTGTGGCTGCCTATGCCGTGATCCTGTGGACGGCCGAGCGACAAAGCAAAGATGCCTAAGCGATATCAACACGACCATGCCGTGTTACGCCGGCTCGGTTTGACGTTTGTCTCGGCACTCGGGCTCATGAGCATAGTGGCGACAGGTGGCGGGGGAGGCTCGACACCTCCACCGCCCGATGGCGAGCCCGAACCGACAGAACTAACTTGGGATCAGGGGAATTGGGATGAGGTGAATTGGCAATGAAGAGAATGATCGGAACACTCGTGGCAGCGGTAGGACTGAGTTGTGCACTCACGGCGCTCGGGCAACAGACCACGGTTCCCCATACGTTCGAGGCTGGAACGCCGGCGCGGGCGTCTGAGGTCAATGACAACTTCTCTGCTCTGGTCGACAGCATCAACAGGAATCAGGCAGCCATTGAAGCCATCCCCGAGGGACCACCTGGACCGGAAGGACCTGAGGGGCCGCAGGGACCCAGTGGTGCGCGCCTAGCGCTGGTCGCGGTCGTCGCCAAGAGCGGCGGGGACTACACGAGTCCATTGGATGCTGTCGCCAACATCGCGGCCGGTGACGCATGGTGCCGAGATGAAGTCGCCATATCCCATACCTCAGACGCTTGCGTGATCAAGGTTGAGCCGGGCGTTTATGAACTCGCAGAAACGCTGGTCGTACCTGCCTTTGTCTCTGTTGTCGGTTCTGGACCAAAGGCAACTACTCTAAGCGCTGGACCAGGAGTACAGATAGCAGTCCGGCTAGGAGTTCAAGGTCAAGGTCCGGGGGGGCTAGGGGGATTAAGCCCCGGTCACAAAATAGTCCTGCGAGACGTGAGTGTACAAAATCTTTTTGGTGATGGATCGACGTCGATTGCCGTGGCGGCCCTCGGTGATAGCTTTCTAATCCCCCGCTTCCCCGAATCTGATGTTGAAGTCCTTAACGTCAATGCCTATGCAACTGGTTCCTCGGAGAATATCGGGGTCTGGGAAGAAGACTTGGCACAGAATACCTATCGCTTTCTCGAAGCTAGCGCCACGGGTGGGACGACGAGTATAGGTTTTGACGTCGGTGATAGCTCTCGTCCGAAACTCGAGCACTGTCGAATCTTGGCCAGTGATGCGACGGTGTCGAACACTGGTCTTAGTCATAGGGGCGGTCAGGAGAAAGGTGGATACGCCCAAATCGAGAACTGCGTAATCACAGCAACCGGTGGCCAAACTGCTTTCGGCGTTTTGTCTAGTCAACAGACTGCGAGCATCGCCATATCGCGGAGCACGATTCGTGCTTACAGCGCTTCACTTACAAACGTGGGGATGCGTGCTGGAGGACTTGATAACCACAGTGAACTTTTCAATGTTGAAATCGAGACTGGAGGTGCAGCAAGTACCGCTATCTCCATATGGTTAGGGGCCCCGTGGGATCATGTGCGGATTCCGGTGATGCCGGCCGGCGATTCCGGTCCAAGGCGGCCACGATTCCGGTCCATGCCGGGCCGGTGTGACGCGGTTGATGAACTATC
>JAOTTJ010000441.1 GCA_029864465.1 Gammaproteobacteria bacterium
CGCGGAGTTTTTGAATTACCTGCCGATTATGGTCTTCTTGAAAAAAGGCTCGAACGTGCGCCGCAACGATGGGGCCGACGTCCGGGACCGCGATCAGCGTCTCTTCTTCCGCCTCCATCAGATCACCCAATGACGGAAAATGCTGAGCCAGCGCCAGCGCAGTCGCTTCACCGACCTCTCGAATTCCTAGCGCGTACAGGAAACGCGGCAGCGTTGTTTCCTTACTTTTCTCGAGCGCGGCGACGACGTTTGCAGCGGATTTCTCCCCCATCCTATCCAGCCCTTGGAACTGCCCCACGGAGAGCTCGTAAAGCTCGGCGGGATTCTCGACCAGATCTTCGTCTACGAGTTGATCGACCAGCTTGCTGCCCAGGCCCTCGATATCCATCGCATTACGAGAAGCAAAGTGACGCAGCGCCTCCTTGCGCTGCGCCGGGCAATACAGGCCACCGACACAGCGGGCAACTGCCTCTGACTCAGCCCTGACCACATCGGATCTGCAGACCGGGCACCGTCGCGGCAACCGAACACGTTTCGCCCGTGGCGGCCGCCTCTCTTTCAGCACCTTGACGACCTCCGGTATGACATCGCCAGCGCGGCGAACGATGACGGTATCGCCAATACGTACGTCCTTTCGCTTGATCTCGTCCATATTGTGCAGCGTCGCGTTGCTGACGGTGACGCCGCCGACAAAGACCGGGTCCAGACGCGCCACGGGCGTCAACGCTCCCGTACGGCCGACCTGAAACTCGACGTCCCGAACGACTGTGAGTTCCTCCTGAGCTGGGAACTTGTGGGCGATTGCCCAGCGCGGAGCCCGTGATACGAAACCAAGGATCTGCTGTAGCGCCGCATCGTTCACCTTGTAGACGACACCGTCGATCTCGTACGGTAAGTCGTCCCTTTTTTGCTTGATATTCTCGTAATAGGCCAAACAGCCCAGAATTCCGGCTACCACTTTCCACTCGGGACAGGTCTTAAAGCCGAGATCATGGAGCAGCTCAAGCGCCTTGGCCTGGGACTGAGGGAATTCGATACCCTCGCAAGCGCCTAGCCCATAGAAAAACAGGTCCAGTGGCCGCCCCGCTGTTGCCCTGGCATCCAACTGACGCAGGCTGCCAGCCGCCGCATTTCTCGGATTGACGAAAAGCTTGTCGCCGCGCTCAGACGCGACCTCGTTATAGGCGGCAAAGCCGGCCTTGGGCATGAAGACCTCGCCGCGGACCTCGAGACGCCTGGGCCGTAGCTTGCCCGGCAGCCGCAACGGCACAGCGGGAATCGTACGAATATTGTGGGTGATGTCCTCGCCGACACGGCCGTCACCACGCGTCGCACCACGCACGAGAACGCCGTGCTCATACACGAGGCTAACGGCCGCCCCATCGAGCTTCGGCTCGGCAACGTAGTCCAACTCGTCCACCTGCGCCTCGGCCTTTTCGAGCCGGTCACGGACGCGGCGATCGAAGTCCGTTAACTCCGTTTCACTGAAGGCGTTTTCGAGAGACAGCATCGGGATATGATGCTGCACCTCCTCGAACTGTGTTTGCGGGCGAATCCCGACGCGTTGGGTCGGCGAATCGAGTGTTACGAGATCGGGATGCTCGGCCTCGAGGGACTGCAACTCGCGCAACACGCGATCGTACTCCGCGTCGGGTACCTCGGGATCGTCGAGAACATAGTAGGCGTAGTCGTATCGCCGTATCGTTTGGCGTAGCTGCTCCAGTCTGGAACTTATTGTGGTCTTCTTGCCTGGCATGGCGCGAGCGTCAGGCTCGGCTCAACTGATGATGAAACTCGATGATCTCCTCTCGAATATATCGCTCGCGTTGAATGCTCCATGAGCTTCCCCGCTCATCGAGAAGAATACCGTCGAGGTCCTCAGCCAGATCCCGAGCGAACCCAACCATCGCGTCGAATGTCACCACGGGGTCACCGCCGCCAGGCAACGTCAAGAACAAACTCAAGCCCGCGATCGTTGAGTCCTCCAGATTCGCCAAGTCGAAAGACCCAGGCTCGGTCAGGCTCGCGACACTGAATAACGGCTCGTCGTTACCAGCCTCCGGGATTCGATGAAAAATCCCGTACTTTCCGTGTATCAATCCGACGCGCTTGAGCGCGACTACAGCCTCTTCAGCGCTCATCTCGTCGCCCTCGCGTCGGACGACGCGCAGAGTGACGACCTTCTCCGGCTTGCGCCGCTTGACGATCGGCCGTTCGATTGGCACCTCAGCCGAGGACGCCGGCTCCGCCGCTGGCTTAACGCCACCGACGATAAGCTTGGGCTTCTTGAATCTCTGCAGGAAAGGAGCTTTACGGTCCCAGAAATACAGGCTGACGATGAGCAGAAGACCCAATCCCAGCAGAATCCAACGCAGTTCGCTCATCGCAGAACCAGTTAGACTGCCGCAAGTTGGACTGCCTCGTCGATATCGACTGCTACGAGCCTCGATACACCTGGCTCGCTCATCGTTACGCCGGTCAGCTGATTCATGGCTTCCATCGTCACCTTGTTATGCGTAATGAGCACGAACTGGACCTGCTGTGACATCTCCTTGACGATCTCGGAGAAACGCCCGACATTTGCATCGTCCAGCGGCGCATCAACCTCATCCAACAAAAAG
>JAOTTJ010000442.1 GCA_029864465.1 Gammaproteobacteria bacterium
CCCGTCATGCGCCAGATCTCGCCCTCGTCCGGCGCGCGTTCGCGGTGCATCAGGATCCATTCCGAGTGCTCTTCGAGCGCCGCATCGCCGAGCACTTTGAGTACGCGCCTGCGCTCCTCGTCATCGCTACATTGATCGATGCGTCGCCGCGCCTTACTGAACGCACGAAACATGAACTCGTACTGCTTGATGAGCTCGGCGTCGGCGACGCTGAAGCTGTAGGACTGCCGCACACCGACGCCCAGCAGTAGCACGCCCATTAGAATGACCATCGGATCGCGCACGCGGTCGGCAACATCGGTACTCGCGAACACGAACAATGCGAATGCGACGAAACTGACCCACAGCACGACGGAGGCAAGACGTTCGGTATACCTTTGAAGCGTAACCTTTTCCGATCCCTTGCGTCGGTAGTAGCCGAGCTGGCCACTGCTTTCATCACCGATCCAGCTGCGTATCGCGTACTCTAGCCCGGCCGGATCGGCGTTCGGAGCAACGTTACATTCCATGCCGGCGACGCGCATGACGTTGCGTATCCAGCCCAGGTCGGCATCCTGCATTTGGAGAAAATTATCGTGCGCGAACTTGGATACATTGCCGCTCGTGACGCCGGCCGCTGCCCAATAAAACTGCACTCGCAGGCCCTCGGCAAGCGTTCGATAGTCGAGATACTTGCGATGCCATGCGCCTCTGGTGGCGAATCTCTGGATAGCGACCGCGGTCACGAAGAAAGCGATGAAAGCGATAATGAAAATCCGCTGCGGTACCACATCCGAATAGAGGATATACATGATACCCATCAGCAGCGCCAGGAAGTGCGCGGCGCGCAGCACGAGCAGCTTTCGCTTCTGAAAATAGATTGCCAGCCAGTCGGCTACACGATATACGTGATCGATGTCGCGCGCACCTGCCGGCAAATAATGTTTGGCATCGTCTTCGATCAGCGTCCAGGCTTCGGCATGGACACGCTCTTCGTGATCCCGTGCGTCGCGACTGAATTCGCTCGTGTGGGTAAACACGCGCTCGTGGCGGTGCGGCATTTCGGCCGTGCGAGGTTCGTGCTCGTCTGACGTAAACCAGGAACAGGACAGGGGTTCCAGGCCGGCAGCGGGCGCGCCATCGGACTGATCTCTCGAGCAGACTATATGGTAGACGAGATCACTCTCGTCCTCGGCGAGAATCAGCCGGCTCGTCTCCGCCGTGCGCGTGTAGCCCGGCATGACGTCATCATGATGAAAACGCACCACGGATCCCGTGCCGCCGAGCCTGCCCCCGAATTTACCGTCCCAGAGTGCCAGCAGGATGTGGCAGTGTGCACACAGAAACACGCCGAGCTGAGCATACTGGCGCGTGCGGTTCTTGCCCTGTTCGGCGATCGTCTGCCGCGTATTGCCTGGCGTTATCGGCAGCTCGAAAATCTCTGCGGACTGCGCACAAAGGTAGTCGAAAATTTCCCGAGGCATCGTCGTGTCGAAATCCGCGACATAGATGTCGCGCGGCATCGGCAGCACCGCGATGAGCGGTATTCCCAGCGCGATCGCTTCTTCGGCCACGAGCTGGTCCGCGCCTTCGGCCAACGACGACATGACAGAGACGCCGCGTTCGGGATACCTCTCGCAGATATCGGTCAGGAATTCACGGACGCGCTGGCGGATTACCGGGATTTCCGCGGGCACGAGATTGCGATGACCCGTTACCGAGACGATGAGCGGAACCGCATAGCCGGTGCGACCAGCGATGATCGTCCGCGATGCTGAGAAGCCCGTGTCCATGCGCGGAAGAATACCTCATTGGAATGGTTCCGTACGAGGCAGTGCTGATCGCACCCGAGTTATTTGAAAGCGCCGCCGTGTCACTGCGGTTTCTGTCACCTATCGAAGGTCGAAGCCGGGATCAGCTGACGCTGTTTCTGGAAGAAGATGATTATGCGTCGGGATCCGACGCCGGGACAATGGCCGCCGGCAACCGGTTACTGTGCCGCAGGCTGGCTCGCCCTGCGATTGACGAAACCCTCCATGGAGACCGTGTATTCGTCCCTGTCCTCTGAATAGCGGACACACGATCGCGTCGGGTAATACCCGCTCAGCTCGACCGCTGGCGGGGTCTTGATGTCGAAACAGGCGTCGGGTTGGCTCACGAGATAATCGCGCGAGACCATTTCCTCGTAAAAGATGATCCGGCCGTCGTAGGTGCCGAAGATCCAGTGGCGCTTGAAAGGCTCGCCGCTAAATTCGGGAGCGCTCGGGTCGATAAGGTGATTGCCCATGGCGGGTGCGACGACTCCCACGTCCTTGAAGTCCGGGTGGATGTAGTTACTCGGCAGCGGTTTGATGGCGCGCTCGTACTGGTCGCAGCGGACGAATTCGACACCGCAAGGACCACGCTGAATGGCGAAAACATTTTCGATCGGCTCGATGTAAAAATGCACGTCGAAGTGCGGCGAATCCCACACGTCAGCCGGGATATGTCCGTAGGGGTTCCAGTTGAACAGCGCCCACTTGAAGGGAATGTCTGCTCGCCGGCTCGCGTCGCTCGGCAACGGCAGCACGAATTCGTGCCACTGCGAACATTCACGCGTCAAATCGATATTGCCGTTGCCATCACTGTCG
>JAOTTJ010000484.1 GCA_029864465.1 Gammaproteobacteria bacterium
CTCATCCAAGTCCTGGGGCACACCGCCGAACGGCGTCCCCATTCCATACGCTCGGCCTAGGTCCTCCTGCGCAGGGACGAATCCCTGCTCAGCAGAACGGCGTATCCACTCCATAGCAATCCGCTCATCTCGCGCTCGCTGTTCACGATCTGGTGGGCCGCCAGTCCAAAAAGGCGGAGGGCGAAGGGTGAGGCCAAGGCAGAATTGGGCTATTGCATCACCCGATTCCGCTGGTCCGGTCCAGAAGCGAATAGCCTCATCCTCGCTTAACTCTGAAGTCTGCCCGTCGCATTCGTCATGCGAGCTCTGCGCTGAACTCAACGATACAAAAAACAAGGAAAGCACCATGCCCAGAGAGCATATGGCGCGCATTCGCGCATTCGAAAGAGCCATAACGTCTGCCCCTGTTGAAGCCTGTCCATATAGAAAGGGGCATCGCTACCGCAGGCCCGCAACCGATAACGACAGACTTCTTATGCCACAGCCCATCCAGCCTATACCTTCGCCGAGGGCCGCCGTAATTGCGAGAAACCCCTAGGGCGATACCCTCACCGATCCGCTTCTTAAGCACCCATAACGAGCGTAACAGGAGCCGGACGGCAGCTATGCGCTACAAAGCGGACAGTGGATTTTGAGCTAAAACGCGAGAACTGAGCGTCGGCTAACGGCTGCGGTTTCAACTGGTAAACGCAACACCTAGTCTCTGAGTATAGAGAGGAGGGAGTTGCTGATGAAGTACCGCAAGAGGATTTACTACACGGAAGCTGACAAGGCACTGATGTGGGATCGTTGGCAGAAAGGAGATTCTCTGCACGAGATAGCCCGCCTGTTCGATCGTCATCATTCCTCGGTTCGGGGCATTCTCGAACGTAGCGGTGGCATCCGTCCGCCCGAGCGAAGGCGCTCGAGCCGATCGCTGACGCTGGCTGAGCGGGAGGAGATCTCGCGCGGTATTGCGGCCGGTCGATCACTGCGCTCGATCGCGTTGAGGCTGGGCCGCTCGCCATCGACGATCAGCAGAGAACTCAACCGCAACGGTGGTCTCGGCAGCTACCGCGCGTATGCAGCCGATCAGGCGGCCTGGGACCGGTCGCGGCGACCGAAGCGCTGTAAACTGGCGCTGAATCGCCCACTGGCAACGGCAGTGGCCAGGCTGCTGCGGCAGCGCTGGTCGCCGTGGCAGATTGCCGGCCGGCTGAAGCGTAGCTATCCGCATGACGAGTCCCGCCGCGTGTCACACGAGACGATCTACAAGACCCTGTTCATTCAGGCCCGCGGGGCGCTTAAGAAGGAGCTGGTGGCGTATCTGCGACGCAGCCGAGGCATGCGTCGTTCGCGACATCACACCCAAAAGCACGGCACGCAGGGTCAGATCACCGACGCAGTGAGTATCCGGGAGCGGCCGGCTGAGGCCGAGGACCGTGCCGTGCCGGGTCATTGGGAGGGCGATTTGCTGATGGGTAGCAGCAACAGTCAGATCGCGACCCTAGTTGAGCGACACACACGCTATTGCATGCTCGTTCGCATCGACAGCAAAGACACCGAGACGGTGGTCGATGCGCTGATTAAGCAGGCCCACAAGCTCCCGCGGGAACTCTACAAGTCATTGACCCGGGATCGTGGCAAAGAGCTGGCTGATCACAAACGATTCACGCTCGATACCGATATCAAAGTCTACTTTTGTGATCCACAAAGCCCCTGGCAGCGCGGTTCCAACGAACAGATCAACGGGCTGCTACGGCAGTACTTCCCGAAAGGCATGGATCTGTCGGGTATCCATCAGAACAAGCTCAACGCTGTGGCTCGGCAGCTTAACGAACGACCGCGACAGACGTTAGACTTCGAGACACCGGCTGAACGACTACAACAATGTGTTGCGTCGACCGGTTGAAACCGCAGCCACTAGCGGCCGATCATGACTGCACTATCGTGGCCTATGCTATCGCGCGTGTCCTATCTTGCGTCGCGAGATAATAGTGTCTCTCGTCATCGCACCAAGATTAACGGGCTCGACTCTGGTGAACTCTATTTCCCGCACGCTTCTCATGTTACGCCACATGAGATCATAGCCCTTCGTAAGACGCAGGCGCTTCACCCTTTT
>JAOTTJ010000087.1 GCA_029864465.1 Gammaproteobacteria bacterium
TCTTTCTGCGTCGACATCGCGGATACCTCTTTTTCTATGAGTGCCGCTGGCAATGGCGTGCTGGAGACCGTTCGAATCGGCCCTCTATGACGCCATACTCAGTCGCAATCAATTCTAGCAGTTTCCGACTGCCCTCCCCATCTCGGCGAAAGTCGTAATCTGCCCGCCATTGGATGCACGAGACGGTATGATAGCTGCCGCTCAGACAGACTGCGCTCAACATGCAAACCGCCATCTCCATCCAAAAGCTCTCAAAGTCCTATGCATCCGGCTTCGAGGCACTCAAGGAGATCAGTCTCGATATCCGTCGCGGCGAGATCTTCGCTCTACTGGGGCCCAACGGAGCCGGCAAGACGACGTTGATCAGCGCCATCTGCGGCATCGTTAACCCGACGTCCGGGACCGTCCTCGTCGACGGCTTCGACATCATAGAGAATTTCAGGAAGACACGCGCCTTGATCGGCCTCGTGCCGCAGGAGCTGACGACCGACGCGTTCGAGACGGTCTGGAACACCGTCGCATTCAGCCGTGGCTTGTTCGGCAAGCCAAGAGATGACGCTCATATCAGCGAAGTCCTCAGGTCGTTATCGCTCTGGGACAAGCGTGACGAGAAGATCATGAACCTGTCAGGCGGCATGAAGCGCCGCCTGCTGATCGCCAAGGCGCTATCGCACGAGCCGCGGATCTTGTTTCTCGATGAACCCACGGCTGGCGTAGACGTCGAGCTGCGCCAGGAAATGTGGGACATCGTTCGCTCGCTACAGGACGCTGGCGTGACGATCATCTTGACGACCCATTACATCGAGGAGGCCGAGGAAATGGCCGACCGGGTCGGCGTAATCAATCATGGCGAGCTTATTGTCGTCGAGGACAAAGCCGAGCTCATGCGCAAACTGGGCAAGAAGCAATTGTCACTGGAATTGACTGAGCCCTTGAAGGCGATCCCGGCATCACTATCGACCTACGAGCTGGAGCTTGCCGGCAACGGCGAGCTCCTCGTCTACACGTACGACACACATGGCGCGCGCACGGGAATAACGCCCCTACTCCAGGAGCTCAGTGACGCCGGAATTCGTTTCAAAGACATCCACACGACACAGAGCTCGCTAGAGGACATCTTTGTGAGCCTAGTGAGACGACCCAAATGAACGTCCACGCGATCAGAGCGATCTATATATTCGAGATGGCGCGCACCCGGCGCACGTTATTCCAGAGCATCGTCTCCCCGGTCATCTCGACCTGTCTCTATTTCATCGTCTTTGGCTCGGCGATCGGCTCACGAATAAGCGACATAGACGGCATCAGCTACGGCTCTTTCATCGTTCCGGGACTCATCATGCTGTCCCTGCTGACAGAAAGCATCTCGAATGCTTCCTTCGGTATTTATCTTCCGCGATTCACGGGAACGATCTACGAGGTGTTGTCGGCACCCATCTCGTACGTTGAGATTATCCTCGGCTACGTCGGCGCCGCGGCGACCAAATCGATCGCTCTCGGCGGCATTATTCTCGCGACGGCCAACCTATTCGTGCCGATCGAAGTCGCGCATCCATTCTGGATGCTCGCGTTTCTCGTGCTCACAGCTATTACGTTCAGCCTGTTCGGATTCATCATCGGCGTCTGGGCCGACGGATTCGAACGGCTGCAAATCATCCCGCTGCTCATCGTCACCCCGCTGACGTTTCTCGGCGGCAGCTTCTACTCGATCGACATGCTGCCGCCCGCCTGGCGAACGGTGACGCTGCTCAATCCAGTCGTCTACCTCGTCAGCGGATTTCGCTGGAGCTTCTACGAGAATGCCGACGTCGACGTGCGACTCAGCGCCGGAATGATCGCGCTGTTCCTGTTTGCTTGCCTGGCTTGCGTTGCGTGGATCTTTCGGACCGGCTACCGACTCAAGCCCTAGCCCGGAAATCTCACCGATCGCCTGGTTAGATATCCGGGCTCGAACCGATCTCGGCCAGCCCACCCATGTACGGGCGTAGCGCATCAGGAATGACGACGCGGCCGTCGGCCTCCTGGTAATTCTCGAGAACCGCGATCAGTGCACGACCCGCCGCGAGACCGGAGCCGTTCAGGGTATGCACGGGCTCGGGCTTTCCCGTATCCGTGCTGCGAAAACGCGCATGCATGCGTCTCGCCTGGAAGGCCTCGTAGTTACTGCAGGAGGAAATCTCGCGGTAGCACGCTTGACCGGGAAGCCATACCTCGATGTCGTAGGTCTTGGCTGCCCCGAAACCTGTGTCACCACCGCACAGAGTCACGACTCGGTACGCGAGACCGAGACGCTGCAGGATGACCTCCGCATTGCCGACGAGCTCCTCGAGCGCCGCGTAAGAATCGGCCGGATCGACAACGTGAACGAGCTCGACTTTCTCGAACTGATGCTGGCGAATCATGCCACGCGTGTCGGCCCCGTAAGAGCCCGCCTCCGAGCGAAAGCACGGCGTGTGCGCAGCCAGGCGTAGCGGTAACTCGGCATGCTCCAAAATCGTATCGCTGACGAGATTGGTCAACGGCACCTCAGCCGTCGGAATAAGCCGCAACGCGTGCTCACCTTCGAGATGAAAAAGATCGTCTGCGAATTTCGGCAGCTGACCGGTGCCGAACAATGAACGGTCGTTGACAAGATACGGCACGTACATCTCGGTGTAGCCATGCTCTTGGGTATGCACGTCGAGCATGAATTGGATCAAGGCCCGCTGCAGACGTGCGACCGCCCCTCTAAGCACGACGAACCGGCTACCCGACAGCTTGGCCGCTGCCTCGAAATCGACGAGCCCGAGCTGCTCTCCGAGGGCGACATGGTCCTTCGGCTCGAAATCGAAGCTCGGCGGATCGCCCCAACGTCGCATCTCGATGTTGGACGTCTCATCCGCCCCGTCAGGCACCGATGCGTGCAGCAAATTCGGCACGCCAGCGAGCAGCGCGTTGAGCTCGTCCTGGACAACGTGCAGAGATTCGTCCGCCTCGCTCAACCTGCGACCAAGCTCGCCGACCTCATTCGTCAAAGGCGCGATATCTTCGCCGGCCGCCTTCGCCTCGCCGATCGCCTTGGAGCGCGCGTTACGCTCGGCGCGCGAACTCTCGACCTCGACTTGAAGCGCTTTGCGCCTTGCCTCGAGCGCGAGAAACTCCTCGCGGTCGAACACAAAACCCCGCCGCGCGAGATTCCGCGCGATACCGTCGAGATCGTTCCGTAAAATCTTGATATCCAGCATTGCTTACTGTCTTTCTTCAGCTGGCATCAGCCATCGCTCTACCCGCTGACACCAACCGGCCAGAAACCAGAACGATAGACCGGACGCAACCAGGATGCCGACGAAGTTTGCGAGCAAGTCTTCGTAATCGAAGCCCCGATAGGACAGTTGCCCCTGAATAATCTCCATGGCCAGCCCAAGCGTCAAGAAAATCGCTGCGATCATACCGAGACGGCTACGCGCATACAGCCCGGCAAACCATACGGTCAGCACAAAGTAGGAGCCGGCGTGCTGAAACTCGTCGGGCCCGGGCACGGCTCGCAACATGCTTCCGGGGGCAACACTACCGAATATCACACCGGAAACCAGTATCCAGCCGAGAACCCGCCATAGCCAAGGATAGCGTAGAGGTAGCATGAGGTTAACCGGCGTCGCCGATTACATCGACACCGGATGGAGGCTGGAAATCGAAGAGCGTATCCGCAAGATCCAAGTTGACCTCGAGATCGACGAGCTCGATGGACGTACGCTGATCGAGGCTGTCGAGCAACCAGAGCTGGCTCAAGATCTCGCCGCGAAAGCCGATCACGATCTGGCGAAAATCACTCGCTTCGGCCTTCGGCGCGAGCCTCACCCAGCGCACGTCGTCCGCCTCGAAACTCTCGATGACGTCGAACTCCTCGTCCAGCGCGGCCTCGCCGCTCAGCAACATCGCCGGGCTCGCGGCCGCAACGTCCTCGAGCAACGTGACCGTTGCTTGCTCCAGCTCGACGTCGTAAATCCAAAGATTCGTACCGTCCGCGATCACGACCTGCTCGACGGGTTCGGTATAGCGCCACAGAAACCGGCCTGGACGCTTGATCGACAAGGCACCGCTTGCAAGCTCGATAACCTCACCGTCAGGCCCGAGCAGCTCCTGGTAGAAATCCGCTTGCAGCGTCTGGGTAGCGTCGAGGAACTGCCGCAGCTGATCCAATCCCTCGATGGACGGCGGTTCCTCTGGGCTTTGAGCTGATGCGGGACTACAGGCGAGTAGCAGCGCAGTTAGAAAGATCGGCGCAGAAACGCGCTCAATCGACTGCGGGCGGTGGCGGCGCAAGAACCTCCCTGGATCCGTTCGCTTGCAAACTTCCAACGACGCCAGCCTCCTCCATGGTTTCCACCATTCGCGCCGCGCGGTTGTAGCCTACCTTGAGGCGGCGCTGAATGCCGGAGATCGATGCCTTGCGGCTTTCCGTCACGATCCTGACGGCCTCATCGTAAAGCGGATCTTGCTCGCCGTCCAACTCCCCGCGACCGATCAACGCAACCGAACCCAGATCACCCGCTGGCCCGGAGAGTATCTCTTCGATGAAATTCGGCTCCGCCGAACCCTTCAAACCTCTCACAACCGCGTGGACTTCGTTGTCGGATACGAATGCTCCATGAATACGCGTCGGGCTCGATGTACCGGGCGGCAGGAACAACATGTCACCGTGGCCTAGCAGTTGCTCGGCGCCCATTTGATCCAGGATCGTTCGCGAATCGACTTTCGCCGACACCTGAAATGCGATTCGAGTCGGAATGTTGGCTTTGATCAAGCCGGTGATCACATCGACCGAGGGCCGCTGCGTGGCGATGATCATATGAATACCCGACGCACGCGCCTTCTGCGCAAGGCGGGCGATGAGCTCCTCGACCTTCTTGCCGACCATCATCATCATGTCGGCCAGCTCGTCGATGATGACGACGATATAAGGCAAAGGCTGCAGCTCGGGCGCAGGTTCGCCAGTTTGAAGGACATCTTGATACGTCGGATCCGGAATCGGCTCGCCGTGCTCGATGGCCTCTTTGACCTTGCGGTTGTAGCTCGCGAGATGCCGGACGCCCAGCGCGGCCATCAGCGAATAGCGGCGCTCCATTTCCGCGACACACCAGCGCAGCGCGTTGGCGGCTTCCTTCATGTTTGTAACGACCGGCGCAAGCAGATGCGGTATGCCCTCATAGACGGACAATTCCAACATCTTCGGGTCGATCATGATCAGCCGCACTTGCTCCGGCGTCGCCTTGTACAACAGGCTCAAGACCATGGCATTAATCGCGACGGACTTGCCCGAACCCGTCGTTCCGGCAATCAGCAGATGCGGCATCTTCGCCAGATCGGCGACGACCGGGTGCCCGCCGATGTCCTTGCCCAGAGCCAACGTAAGCGGCGATGCAAGATCGTCGTAGACGCGCGACTTGACGATTTCGCCGAGTGCAACGAGCTCACGAACCTCGTTGGGGATCTCTAGACCGATGTGCGGCTTGCCCGGAATCACATCGACAATGCGGACACTGATCGTCGAGAGCGCGCGCGCCAGATCCTTGGATAGGTTGCTGATCTGGCTGACCTTTACGCCGGCTGCGGGGCTGAGCTCGAAGCGCGTGATGACTGGCCCCGGGTGCACGGCAACGACGTCGACATCGACACCGAAATCGGCCAGCTTGAGCTCGACGAGCCGCGACATCGCTTCGAGCGCCTCTTCGGAATAACCGCCTTCGCGCGGCGGCGGATCGTCTAGCAACGCAAGTGCCGGTAGCTCCGATGATGCAGGCGGTGCAAACAGTTGCACCTGGCGCTCGCGCTCTAAGCGTGCGCTGGGCTCGACGGTCTCGAAGACCGGCTCGATGCGCGGGGACTCGAGCTTCGGCTTCGCGCGCGTCTTCGTCACGAGCTCGTGACGATGCTGGCGCGCCCGCCGCCCCTCGAGCCAGATCCTTGCACGAGCGACGGCTTCCTCGCTAATCGCCAGACCAACAAGGACGCCACGACCGACCCGATCCATGACGGCCAGCCAGGAAATTCCCGTCGCGAGCGACACGGCAGCCAGCCAGAGCACGAGCAGAAAGACCGTCGCACCGAGCGCGCTGAGAACATAAGCGGAACCATTGCCGACAAGCTGACCGATGACGCCTCCGGCTGTCTCGCGCAGTAGCGTTGCCGAGAAATGCAGCGTCGCAAGACCGCAGCTCGTCACGAGCGTGAGGACAAATCCGACACTGCGCCACACCGTCGCTTTGCCTGCGGCTGCCGGCTGCGCGTCACGCGCCCTGTAGAACAGGATGCCACCGAGCAGCACGAGCACCGGAAACAGGTAGGCAGGCTGACCGAAGAGCAGGAATGCGACATCGGCAAACCAGGCACCGGCACGACCCATTGAATTGACCACGGCCTGGTTGTCACCAGACACGCTAAAGGCCGGATCATTCGGGTCATAGCTCGCGAGGGCGAAAAACAAGATGACGGCGAGCCCGCCGGAAAGCCATAGCGCCGACTCCCTCAGACCTCGGATCCGCGGGACTATGAACGGTCGAGCGATGCTCGTGGACTTCGTTCTGCTCAAGCTTTACATAAGAAGTGATCTTAAGGCGCTGATTATACAAATATTAGGCGTTGTGAATACCCCCGCGTTGGATCTGAGGCCGACAGCCCGACAACCCATTGATTTTGCGCCCGCGGCCGTGCCGAGGCGGGCCCGGCTATGGTGTAATCGCAAACGTCACGGCTCAAATACAGACCCTCTCTTGCAGCTTAGCGAAGTAAACAGCGTCAGCGAACTGGACTCTGCGACGTGGAATCGCCTCGCCGGCGATTCCCCGTTTCTCCGGCACGAGTTTCTGAGCGCGCTCGAGCAGACCGGCTGCGTCGGCGCAGGCACGGCCTGGCAACCGAACCATCTCCTCGCCTTCGACGATAACCGCGCGCTCCTCGGTGCTTTGCCTCTTTATATAAAGAACGATTCGCGAGGTGAGTTCGTTTTCGATTGGGGCTGGGCCCACGCCTATGAGCAGGCCGGGCTTGCGTACTATCCCAAGCTCGTCTGTGCCGTCCCATTCACGCCGGTCACGGGCCAGCGGCTGCTGATCGCTGCGGATGCTTCGTTCGGCGCAACGGCCAGCGCGCTTCTCGTTGCAGCACGAGCGCTCGGCGAGCGTATCGGCGCATCATCGCTGCACGTTCTGTTTCCAACGGACTCCGAGCAACGCTTCATGTCCGAAGCGGGCTTGCACCGGCGCAAGGGCTACCAGTTTCACTGGACGAACCAAAACTACGACAGCTTCGAGGCGTTCCTCGAAAGCTTCACGTCGGCGAAGCGCAAAAAGGTCCGCCGCGAGCGGCGACGCATTGCGGAGGCGGGCGTCCGCTTCGAGCATCTTCGCGGCGACGAGCTCAGTGACTCGGACTGGGATGCCGTCTTCGAGTTTTATAGCAGAACCTTTCTGCGCCGAGGCCGGCCGCCTTACCTCAATCGTGCATTTTTCGCGCAAGTTTGCCGGACGATGCCCGAGAACCTCGTCGTCATCCTTGCGCGCTACGGTGCGGACCCGATCGCTGCTGCAATCTGCTTTCGCAGCGGTGAAGCGCTGTTCGGCCGGTATTGGGGCAGCCTAGCCGACTTCCACAGCCTCCACTTCGAGGCGTGCTATTACCAGGGCATCGACTACTGCATCAGCCAAGGGCTGCAGCGATTCGAGCCGGGCACACAAGGAGAGCACAAAATCAGTCGTGGCTTCGTTCCCACGCCGACCTGGTCCAGCCATTGGCTGTCCGACTCACAGTTCGACGGCGCCCTGCGCGAGCTCCTGCAGCGCGAGCAACTGCATGTTGATGCGTATATGCACGAGCTCGCGTCCCATCTACCCTACCGGCAGAGCGACGACCGGCCGCATCAGATTTGACGAAACCGCGAGATGGACGCCTCGAATAGACGGCTGAAATATGGATAAGCCGCGGTGGCTGTCTGCGACCGGCTCACCGGAGGATTTTCCACCAGCAAGTGCGGCGCTACGCGAGCCGAATGGCCTACTGGCAGTCGGCGGCTGCCTTCATCCCAACTGGCTGTTGGCTGCGTACGTCAGAGGCCTCTTTCCATGGTACGAGGCCGGACAACCCATACTCTGGTGGTCGCCCGACCCGAGAGCCGTACTACTACCCGACGAGCTACACGTATCCCGGCGCCTGCGGCGCACGATCCGCAAATCCGCCGTGCGCATGACTGCCGATACGAGTTTCGCCGCAGTTATCGAGGCGTGCGCAGAACCCAGGCAGTACACAGACGAAACCTGGATCACGCCGCAAATGCGCGACGCTTATATCACGATGCATGGCCTCGGATGGGCACACTCATTCGAAGCCTGGGATGAGGATGAGCTCATCGGCGGACTCTACGGCCTCGCCATCGGCAACGTATTCTTCGGCGAGTCGATGTTCTCGCGACGCACCGACGCCTCGAAAGTCGCCTTCGTGAACAGCGTGGCCTATTTGCGCGACCGCGGCTTCGAGCTCATCGACTGCCAGGTTTGGTCGCATCATCTAAAGACGCTCGGCGCCCGCACGCTGCCGCGCGAGGAATTTCTCGCGCTATTGAACGCCCTGTGCAGCGCCGACCGCGAGCCGGGCTCTTGGTCGGCTGAATACGAGCACTACCTGCGGTCTACCGCGTAAATCGAGACCTGCGCGACGTAAGCCCGCCGGCCCGCCATTGCGGTGCCACAAGCGGATATGCAACAATTCGGCGCCCTGAAGGATGCGCAAACGGTATCAAGCGAGTCAATGGCCAAAGAAGAAGCGATACAAATGGAGGGGGTTGTCGTCGAGACACTGCCCAACACGACGTTTCGCGTCGAGCTCGAAAACGGCCACATCGTCACCTCCCATATCTCGGGAAAGATGCGCAAGAATTACATTCGCATCCTTAAAGGTGACAAGGTCACCGTGGAGCTCACACCCTACGATCTGTCGAAAGGCCGCATCGTCTACCGGTCTAGATAGGCGGGCTGACGCTCTCAGGCCCCAGGCAAATGCTCGAGCTCGCGCGTCACGGGCTCGGGAATCAGAACGAGTCCGTCGGACTGCTCGTTGAGCGCGACCCGCACGTGCCCGCCGTCGACGAGGCGACCGAATAGTAGCTCTTCTGCGAGCGGCCGCTTGATGTGCTCTTGTATAACTCGCGCCATCGGTCGGGCGCCCATCTTCTGATCGTAGCCCGTCGTCGCGATCCATGTCCGGGCCGCGGGCTCGAGCTCGATTGTCACGTTGTTCTTATCGAGCTGCGCCTCGAGCTCGACGATGAGCTTATCGACGACCCGCGCGACCGAGATCTCGTCGAGTGGATCGAACTGAATGATCGCATCGAGACGATTACGGAACTCCGGCGTGAAGATCTTTTTGATAATCTCCATGGCGTCCGAGCTGTGATCCTGTAGCGTGAATCCAACTGACGCGCGGCTCGTTTCCTGCGCACCGGCGTTCGTCGTCATGACCAACGTCACATTGCGGAAATCCGCCTTGCGCCCGTTGTTGTCGGTCAAGACACCATGATCCATGACCTGCAGTAATAGATTGAAAACCTCAGGATGCGCTTTCTCGATCTCGTCGAGCAGCAACACGCAGTGCGGGTTCTTCGTGATCGCCTCGGTCAACAAGCCGCCCTGGTCGAAGCCGACGTAACCCGGTGGCGCGCCGATGAGCCTGGAAACAGTATGCCGCTCCATGTATTCGGACATGTCGAAACGCAGCAACTCTACCCCCAGCGTTAGCGCGAGCTGACGCGAAACTTCGGTCTTGCCTACGCCCGTCGGGCCGGCGAACAAGAAACTACCGACGGGCCTGCGCTCATCGCCGAGACCCGACCGCGACATCTTTATCGACGCGGCGAGCGCTTCGATAGCCCTGTCCTGCCCGAAAATGACGAGCTTCAGATCACGCTCGAGTGAGCGCAGCACGTCGCGATCCGAAGCCGAGACGTTCTTGGGCGGAATGCGCGCAATCTTCGCAACGATCTGCTGGACCAGCTCAACGTCGATGCGATCACGGCGCTCGTCCTCGGGCAGCAGGCGCTGATATGCGCCCGCCTCATCGATGACGTCGATTGCCTTGTCCGGTAGGTAGCGGTCGTTAATGTGCTTACTCGCGAGCTCCGCGGCCGCCACGAGCGCCGCATCGTCATACACGACGTCATGGTGCTCCTCGAAGCGGCTCTTGAGCCCCCGCAAAATAGCAACGGTCTCATCGATCGTCGGCTCTACGATATCGATCTTTTGAAAACGCCGCGCGAGCGCGTGATCCTTCTCGAAAATCCCTCGGTATTCTGCGTACGTCGTAGAGCCAATGCAGCGCAATTCACCGTTAGCCAGCACAGGCTTG
>JAOTTJ010000088.1 GCA_029864465.1 Gammaproteobacteria bacterium
GGCTGTACTCGTCGGGCTCGAGGGCGATCTCGGCGCCGGTAAAACGACTTGGGTTCGCGGCATGCTCGAGGGGCTCGGTTACGCAGGTCGAGTCCCGTCGCCCACTTATACACTTCTTGAGCATTATGCGTTCGAGGGGCTCGACGTCGTGCATGTGGATCTTTATCGGCTCGGCGGCGGCGAGATCGACCCTGACGCGCGCGGTGAGGTCGAGGCCCTGGGTTTACGCGACTGGCTAGATCGGGACCGCTGCTGGCTGCTCGTCGAATGGCCCGAGCGCTCCACCGACCTCGCGGCCCGTTGCGATGTTTTCGCCCGGCTTTCTCCGGGGCACACCGCCGAGTCGCGCCGACTCGTGCTCGAGGCCCGCTCGCCGGGCGGGGAGGCGCTGCTGGCGAGCTTAGAGAGCCTTTCTAAATCGTGATCGAGCTAGCCTCTGTATCACTATCTTTTTTATACATAATTCTTGAAATTCGTCGCCGAACTTGCCACCATATCCCGGCGTGCCGAGGGAGGGACGTGAGTTGCGGTACGGGGTTACGTATTCATTGCTGGTTGTCAGTGCGCTGGGCTGCGTCTGCGCACAGGCTGGTGATGTCGAGGGCTTGAGGCTCTGGGCAAGCCCCGAATCGACACGCGTTGTTCTCGATCTCGCTTCACCGGCTGAGCACCGCGTCTTCACGCTCGATAACCCTAATCGCATCGTCATCGACCTCGAGGACTCCGTTGCGCGTCTCCCTGGCGATCTGCCGCAAGGCAGTGGATTCGTTGACGGCGTGCGAACGGGCGTGCACGCCGGTGGCGATTTGCGCGTCGTGCTCGACATCAATGCGGCCGTGAAGCCGAAGAGCTTCCTGCTCGAACCCAACGACAGCTACGGTCATCGTCTCGTCATCGACCTGTTGCCGCTCGCAACGCAGACGCAGATCAAGCGTGTGCCGCGCGCGGCGCCTGAAGGCGGGCGTGCCGTGCGTATCGCGATCGACGCGGGTCACGGCGGCGACGATCCCGGTGCCAGCGGACCCAGCGGCTTGCGCGAGAAGGATGTCGTCCTCGAGGTCGCGCGACGGCTCGCCGATGACGTACATCGTCAACGCGGCATGGAGCCACTGTTGATTCGCGATGGCGATTACTTTGTCTCATTGCGCCAGCGCAGCGAACGCGCGCGCGAGGCGCAAGCGGATCTGTTCGTATCGATTCATGCCGACGCGTTTCGCAATGGCGCGGCTCGCGGCGCGACCGTATACGTGCTGTCGGAGAAGGGCGCTTCGGACGAAGCCGCACGGCGACTCGCTGAACGTGAGAACGCTTCTGATTTGATCGGTGGTATCTCACTCTCAGATAAGGACCAGCTGCTCGCGCGTGTGCTTCTCGATCTCTCGCAAAGCGCGGCGATTACGGCAAGCTCAGCTGCCGGCTCGCGTGTTATCGAGCAGCTTGGACGCGTTACGCGCATGCGCAAGACGCAGGTGCAGCAGGCCCCGTTTCTCGTGCTGAAGTCGCCCGACATACCGTCGATTCTCATCGAGCTCGCGTATATCTCCAATCCGAATGAGGAGCGGGCGCTGCGGGATCCCGGCCGTCAGACGGAGTTTGCGCGTGCGATTCACGCCGGTGTCAACGATTACCTCCGGTCGAATGCGCCGCCGGACAGCTATCTCGCGAGCAATCCGCCGCCGATTGCCCGCCCGCCGATGCGGCACATCATCGAGCGCGGCGAGACGCTATCGGAGATCGCCGAGCGTTATCGCGTGAGTCTCGCCACGCTGCGACAATCCAACCGAATTCGCGGTGACGTTATTCGCATCGGCCAAGTCCTGACGATTCCATCGACCTGACAGTCGACGTTGCTCCGGGCTCGCCCGGTGCCACCATCGAAACGCGCCGCGGTCTACAATAGCTGCGATGCCGATCCAGGTTCTGCCATCCACGCTCGTCGATCAAATCGCTGCCGGTGAGGTCATCGAGCGTCCGGCGTCTGCGCTCAAGGAGCTTATCGAGAATAGCCTCGACGCGGATGCAACGCGCATCGATGTCGAGCTAGCGAACGGTGGGGCACGATCGATCCGCGTCACCGATAACGGCAAGGGCATCGAGGCCGAGCAACTGTCGCTCGCGCTGTCGCGACATGCGACGAGCAAGATCGCAAGTCTCGACGATCTGGAAAGCGTCGCAACGTTGGGTTTCCGTGGAGAGGCCTTACCGAGCATGGCCTCGGTTGGCCGCTTCAGGCTGACCTCACGCGCCGCAGGCGTGGAAGCGGGCTGGAGCGTCGAGTCCGAAGGCGGCGCGCTGACGGATACCAGGCCCGCGCCGCATCCGCAGGGCACGACGGCCGAGCTGCGAGATCTCTTCTACAACGTCCCCGCACGGCGCAAGTTCTTACGCACTGAGCGCACAGAGTTCGGTCACGCCGATCACGTCGTACGTAACCTCGCGCTCGCGCGCTTCGATGTCGAGTGGCGCTTGAGACACAATCAGCGCGACATCTTGCGCCTGCCGCGCGCTGAGACTCGCGAGCAACGCGAGGTGCGCGTCGGCGAAGTCTGCGGCACGGAATTTCTCGAGCATGCACGATTCTTCGAGCGGGAAATCGAAGGCCTGCGACTCTGGGGTTGGTTAGCCGATCCGACGTTCTCGCGCAGCCAAATGGATATGCAATACACGTTCGTTAACAGACGTTTCGTGCGTGACAAAGTGCTGCGCCATGCTGTGCGCCTCGGCTACGAGGACGTGCTTTTCGGCGCCCGCCACCCGGCATACGTGATCTATTTAGAGCTCGACCCACGGCGCGTCGACGTCAACGCGCATCCGGCAAAGCTCGAGATCCGCTTTCGTGACTCACGTCTCGTGCACGATTTCGTGTTTCGCACGATCGAGGCGGCGCTTGCTATGGGACTCGACGGTGGTGAGGGAGCATCCGCGCGACCACCGGCGCAAGTTCAAGCGCGGGCTGGCGCGCCAAACGCACAGCAAACGGCTTTGCGCCTGCCCGAGCGCTCTGCGCCAGCACGGGCATCTGATGTATTGCCGCTCTACGATCGCCTGCACGCACGGCCGGCACCAAAGATCGCCGAAGGCGAAACGCCGCCGTTGGGCTTTGCACGCGCCCAGCTCGCGGGCGTCTATATCCTGGCCGAGAATGACCAAGGTCTCATCATCGTCGATATGCATGCCGCGCACGAGCGAGTGACCTACGAGCGACTCAAGGGGTCGCTCGAAGAGACCAAGGTTGCAGCGCAGCCGCTGCTCGTGCCGCTGACCTTGAAGGTGGCGCCAGGCGAAGCCGAGAGCATCGACGCTTGGCGTGATGAGCTTGCAGACGTCGGCCTGGAGTTCGTAAGGCGTGGGCCCGGTGAGATTCAGGTGACGGCTGTGCCGCGCTTGCTCGAGAATACTGATGTCGAGGCGTTGGTGCGCGATTTGCTCAGCGATCTGGCAGAGAACAAAGGAGCACACCGCGTCGCAACCGTGATCAACGAATTGCTCGCGACGATGGCCTGCCATGGCGCGCTGCGTGCGCACCGGCACATGACGCTCGATGAAATGAATGCGTTATTGCGCGAGATGGAAACGACCGAGCGCAGCGATCAATGCAACCACGGCCGTCCAACCTGGACGCGGATCACGATCGCAGAACTCGACCGGTTGTTTCTTCGCGGCCAATAGATCCGCAGATGCGCCGCGATTCTGACGTGTTGAGCTGCCTGTGCCTCACGGGGCCGACCGCCTGCGGAAAAACCGAGCTCGCGCTCGCGCTCGCGGAAGAAGTCCCAGTCGAAGTCATTAGCATGGACTCGGCGCTCGTATATCGCGGTATGGATATCGGTACGGCGAAGCCGAATGCGACCGTGCGAGCACGTGTCCCGCACCACCTCATCGACATCGCTGACCCGTCGGAGGCTTACTCAGCGGGACGCTTCGCGGCTGATTCACGCGCGGCGGCCGCGGACATTGCCGCGCGCGGGCGTATTCCTTTGCTCGTTGGCGGCACGCTGCTCTATTTGCGCGCGTTTTGTGGTGGCCTCGCGGATTTGCCCGAAGCGGATTTCGAGCTGCGGCAGCGAATCGATGCAGAGGCTGAAGTGTTGGGCTGGCCGGCGCTACATGCCCGTCTGGCCGGTCTCGACCCGGACGCGGCAGCCAAGATCGCGCCGACTGACCGACAACGCATTCAGCGCGCGCTCGAGGTCTACGCGCTCACGGGCGAGGTGATCTCGGCGCACCAGCGGCGTGGCTCGAAAGGCGATGACAGCGTGCGCGTCACAACGCTCGCGATCGTTGTAGAGGATCGCGCAGCGCTGGCGGAGCGGATCGAGCAGCGATTCGACGCGATGGTCGAGGCTGGCTTCGTGGCCGAGGTCGAAGCGCTGATGGCCCGGGGCGACCTGGATCCCGAGCTTCCAGCCATGCGGGCCGTCGGCTACCGACAGATTTGGGGTTATCTGAGTGGCGACTATGACTGGTCCGAGGCACGCCGACGGGCCGTGACGGCGACGCGCCAGCTCGCCAAGCGGCAGATGACCTGGATTCGGTCGGAGCCGAACTTCGAGGCGCTCCCATGGTCGAATACTCGGCAACTGAGGGCAGTGCTCGAATGGGCGCGATCGACGCGACGCCAATAAATGCGCTGTCGCCTTGAAAGTCGGGCGCTGTGCTACTATTTTTGCTTAGGTGGGATAAACGGTTTTAGTGGCTCGGAGTTTGGGTTTCAGGAATTCGTCGCTTACGCTTGTAAGGACCCCGGTCCTGATCTCGACAAAATCGAACAATAAAGGAGATACCGATGGCCAAAGGGCAGTCTTTACAAGACCCGTTTCTGAACGCGTTGCGCAAGGAAAAAGTTCCCGTGTCGATCTATCTCGTCAATGGCATCAAGCTGCAGGGCCAGATCGATTCGTTCGACCAATTCGTCGTATTGCTGCGCAACAGCGTCAGCCAGATGGTCTACAAGCACGCCATTTCGACGGTGGTGCCGTCACGTAATGTCCAGCTACCCATGGATGATGATCAGGGCGAGAGCTGACCGCGCCGGCGCGCGAGGGGTGCATATTGTTTGAGCGTCCCGGGGCAGGCGAGCGCGCACTTCTCCTGCATGTCGGTCTACAGCGGCCGTGTGAGCAAGATGAGATCGAAGAGTTCAAGGCGCTGGCCGAGTCGGCCGGTGCCGAGATCGTTGCTGAGATGCGCACACGGATTGCGCGGGCGAACCCGCGGCTTCTAATCGGCCGGGGCAAAGCGGATGAGCTTGCCGAGCAGATCGAGGCGAGCTGCGCCGAGCTGCTCCTCGTCAACCGTCCGCTGACACCGAGCCAGGAGCGCAATCTCGAGAGTGCGCTCAAGGTCCGCGTGCTCGATCGCAACGGGTTGATCCTGGACATCTTTGCGCAGCGCGCGATGACCTTCGAAGGCAAGATCCAGGTCGAGCTCGCCCAGCTCGAGCATCTCTCGACGCGGCTGGTACGCGGCTGGACTCACCTGGAGCGGCAAAAAGGCGGTATCGGCCTTCGCGGCCCTGGCGAGACGCAGCTCGAATCGGATCGGCGGATGCTCAACCAACGCATCAAGAATCTGCGTGGGCGTCTCGTCAAGGTCGAGCGTCAGCGTGAGATGAGCCGGCGCGACCGGCGCCGAGGTGCGATCCCGACGGTTGCGCTAGTCGGCTACACGAATGCGGGCAAAACGAGCCTGTTCAACGCCTTGAGCGGCGCGCATGCTGTCGCGCGCGATCAACTGTTCGCGACGCTGGACCCGTCGATTCGAAAGCTGACCTACGGCTCGGGCGACGATGTGCTTCTCGCCGATACCGTCGGGTTCGTGCGGGATCTGCCCCACGAGCTCATCGCAGCGTTCAAGGCAACGCTGACCGAGACGCGGGAGGCCAGGCTGCTGTTGCATGTCATCGATGCGAGCGACCCGCACGAGGCCGAGCGCCGTGAGCAGGTCGAGGACGTTCTAGAAAGCATCGGGGCGGGCGATGTGCCGCGCATCCAGGTGTACAATAAGGTCGATAAACCGGGGGCGAAGGCGGCACCGGCGCTTGGCGCTCGAAACGGCACCGAGCAGGTGCGCGTGTCCGCGCTGACCGGTGAGGGTCTGGAAGAGCTGGCGTCTCTGATCCGCGAGCTGTGCATCGGTCGTCCGATGACGCGACGCATAGAGCTTACCCCGGGACAGAGCCGTTTGCGGGCCCGTTTGTTCGATCTGCGGGCCGTGACCGCGGAGCGCGTCAATGAGGCCGGCGGCTGGACGCTCGACGTCGAGCTGACCTCGCGGCGCTGGCGGCAGCTCTGCGCACAGGAAGGGTTGGCCGAGGATAGTTTGCTACAGGAAATGTGAGTGATATGAGCTGGGACGACGGCGACAAAGGCAATCCCTGGAAATCCAACGGCGACAAAGGGCCAGCGGATCTCGATGCGATTGTCAGGGACCTGCAGCGCAAGCTGTCGGGCTTCCTAGGCGGGCGCGGCGGGCGCGGTGATTCGGGCGACGGCGAGCGATTCAGGCCGGGTCGGACGGCCGGCGGTGGGCTGATAGCCGGCGCCGGCATGCTGGCCATCGGGCTCTGGGGCCTGACTGGCTTCTACCAGGTTAACGATGCCGAGCGTGGCGTCGTGCTGCGTTTCGGTGGGATCCAGAGCGTCGCTTCGCCGGGTCTTCGATGGCATCTGCCCTGGCCGATCGAGCGCGTCGAGCTTATCAATACGAACGTCACCGAGCGCTACGTCTATCAAGGCAGCATGCTGACGCGCGATGAGAACATCGTGCTTGTCGAGCTCGTCGTGCAGTTCCGGCGCACTAACCCCGAGGATTATCTGTTCAACGTGCGCTCGCCCGAGGAGACACTCGAGCAGGTCACCGCCAGCGCGATACGCGAGATCATCGGCAAGAACGATCTCGACTTCATTCTTACCGGAGGTCGTACTGAGGTTGCGGCGCAAACGCAGGAAGTGATTCAGTCGACCTTGGATTCCTACGGCACCGGGTTCACGGTTTTCGAAGTCAACCTGCAAGATGCGAACTTTCCGCGTGACGTCGAGGATAGTGTGCAGGACGCAATCAGGGCGCGCGAGGACAAAGAGCGCGTGAGCTTCGAGGCACAAGCTTACTCCAACGACATCCTGCCGAATGCACGCGGCGCGGCGGCTCGCCAGTTACAGGACGCCGAAGGTTATCGAGCGCGGGTCATCGCTGACGCCGAGGGCGAAGCCAATCGCTTCCTGCAGGTTTTGACCGAGTACGAGCGGGCGCCGGTGGTAACGCGGCAACGCCTGTATCTAGAGACGCTCGAAGAGGTTCTCTCCAACTCGACAAAAGTGCTCATCGATACGGACGGTGGCGGTAACAATATGATCTATTTGCCGCTCGACCGTCTGATGGAGCGGCGTAACAGCGAATCGTCACCGACGTCGTTTGCCTCGCCGAGTAGTGCTTCGCCGTCGTCAAGTAACGCAGATTCCCTTGCGCGGCTGCGCGCCCGTGAGAGCCGTTAGGAAGATACGACTATGAGTCCACGCACCAATCTCTTTTTGATCATCGGCGTTCTCGTGCTGCTCGTGGCGCGCATGAGCGTATTCACGGTCGATGAGCGCGAGTTCGCGGTCAAATTCCGTTTCGGCGAGATCGTCAAAGCCGACTACACGGCCGGGCTTCACTTCAAGATCCCGTTCGTCAACACCATCGCGAAATACCCCGACCGAATCCTGAACTACGAGGAGTCTGAGGAGCGTTTTCTGACCGGCGAGAAAAAGAATCTCATCGTCGATTACTTCATCACGTGGCGGATCATCGATCCTGGGCAGTACTTCCGCTCGGTCCGCGGCGACGAGCTTTTCGCCGAGCAGCGACTCTCGGCCATAATCAGGGAAGGCATCAAAGCCGAGTTCGGCCGGCGTACCGTGCAAGAGGTCGTTTCGGCCGAGCGCTCCGAGATCATGCGAGCGATGCTCGCGCAGGCTGGCCAGCGAGCGCCGGAGCTGGGCATCGAACTCGTCGATGTGCGCGTCATGCGTATCGAATTGTCCGACGAGGTCAGTGGCTCGGTATTCTCGCGTATGCAGCAGGAGCGGGCCCGGGTCGCTGCCCAGCTTCGCGCCGAGGGTTCGGAGGAATCCGAGCGCATACGCTCCGATGCCGACCGGCAACGCACGGTAATTCTGGCGGAGGCCTACCGTGACGCGGAGATTATCCGTGGTGAAGGCGACGCGCGCGCGGCGGAGATCTACGCGACTGCCTACTCGCAGAATCCGGAGTTCTACACGTTCTATCGGAGCATGGAGGCCTACCGCAATGCGATCGGCCGCGATCAGGACGTGCTCGTGTTGAGCCCGGACAGCGAGTTCTTCCAGTTCCTGCAAGAGCAATCTGGGGCGACGCCCTAGGGACTGACACTTTCCTGATTACTCACTTAGCGAGGAGGCTGGGACGTTGGCCTGGTCGGATCTGTTTGCGGGTTTCGCTTTTTACTTGATCATCGAAGGGCTGCTGCCGTTCGCCTCGCCAAGTGCCTGGCGGCGTGCGTTGGCGGGGCTTGCGCAGCTCGATGACAATCAACTCCGGGGCGTGGGCTTAGGCATAGTAATCGCCGGGCTCGCCGTGCTTTTTCTCGTTCGAGGCTAGCGAATGGGCGCAAACGTCGTCGTTATCGGCACACAGTGGGGTGACGAAGGGAAAGGTACGATCGTCGACCTCCTCGCCGAGCGTGCACACGCTGTCGTACGTTTTCAGGGTGGTCACAACGCCGGACACACTCTAGTTATCGACGGCGAGAAAACGATTCTTCATCTGATTCCGTCGGGTATTCTGCGCGAAGGTGTCAGATGTCTCATCGGTAACGGCGTCGTTATTTCCTTGCCCGCCCTCATCGAAGAGATTGACGGGCTGACGGCTCGCGGCGTGCCGGTCGGGGACCGCCTCGGCCTCTCGCCGGCCTGCCCGTTGATTCTGTCCTCGCATATCGCGCTCGACCAGGCACGTGAAGCTGCACGCGGCAACGATGCGATCGGCACGACTGGACGCGGCATCGGTCCAGCTTACGAAGACAAGGTCGCGCGCCGCGCAATTCGTGTCTCGGACCTGTTCTTGCCCGAGATCATGCAAGAGCGTCTGAACAGTCTGCTCGATCTACACAATTTTCTCCTGCAGCGTTATTACAATTGCACGCCGATCGATGCCAGAGAGGAATTAGATCGCCTCATGACGCTCGGAGAGCGCGTGATACCCATGGTGGTGGACGTCACGCAGCAGCTACGCGATATGCAAAGTAATGCTGCGAGCGTGCTGTTCGAGGGCGCGCAGGGCGCGATGCTCGATATTGATCTCGGCACGTATCCGTTCGTGACGAGCTCAAATACAACGATAGGCGGCGCGTCGACGGGGACCGGTGTCGGCCCCGGTACGATCGACTACGTCCTAGGTATCGTCAAGGCCTATACGACGCGTGTCGGCGCCGGTCCGTTCCCGACCGAGCTCTTCGACGACATGGGTAAGCATCTGGCTGACGTCGGCGCCGAGTTCGGGTCGACGACCGGCAGGCCACGACGTTGCGGCTGGTTCGATGCCGTATCGTTGCGTCGTGCTGTGTTTACGAACTCGCTCACCGGACTCTGCGTCACGAAGCTCGACGTGCTCGACGCGCTCGAGGAGATCAAGATCTGTGTCGGTTACCGGCTTGGTAACGAGACGCTCGAGACGCCTCCGCTGCTTGCTGATCACTATGCGCGGTGCGAGCCGGTTTACGAGACCATGCCAGGGTGGCAGGCCTCGACCTGCGGCGTGACCGATTTCGCCGCGTTGCCCCAGGCTGCTCGCGATTACCTCGAGCGCATCGAGGAGATCCTCGAGACGCCTGTGGATCTGATCTCGACAGGGCCCGCGCGCGAGGCCGTCATCGTGCGCCGACACCCGTTTGATCCCTGATGGCAATTGAATCTTGTTCGGGGGAGCCCAAGAAGTTAGGATAGTCTTCGACGCTAACCTACTAGAAAAATAAAGAGAAAATAATGGTGACACCGCTTGAGTGGTGCCGGGGCGTGAAACAGGACCGTGAACTGGCTTCAAGCATGCCGGGGCGATCGGACATAATCTGTAGCAGATACGCTGAGGATTGGCCGAGTCGATGCGCGTGAGAATACGGTTCTGGTTGCCCGTACTGGTGGGATTTCTGCTGTCTAGCGCGGCTGTCGCGCAGGATTCGTTGTTTCCACGCCCGGCTGGCCTCGAGCCTGATATCAATTTCTGGCGCCGCGTCTACACCGAGATCGATACGAGCAGCGGCTTCGTTCATGACTCGCGGCACTTGGGCGTCGTCTATCGCACGCTGCGCTTTCCCGAGGATGCGACGCGCCGCCAGCGCAACCGC
>JAOTTJ010000089.1 GCA_029864465.1 Gammaproteobacteria bacterium
CCTAGCCGATCTCCGAGGACTCAAGATGCGACTACAGGGCCTTGGCGGGGAGGTGCTGCGCCGCGCGGGCGGTACACCCGTCTCCCTGCCGGGCGCCGAGCTCTTCACGGCGCTTCAGACTGGCAGCATCGATGCGACCGAATGGGTTGGGCCCTACAACGATCTTGCGTTCGGCCTCCACCAGGTCGCCCGTTACTACTACTACCCCGGGTGGCACGAACCGGGCCCGGCCATGGAGTGTATCGTCAACAAGGATGCCTACGAGAACCTGCCGGCAGACCTCAGAGCCGCCGTGCGCGTAGCTTGTCAGGCCGCGAATCTCGACATGACCGCCGAATACAACGCCCGTAATGCGAGCGCGCTGCAGCAGATCAGAGCCGATGACTCGGTCGAGATCCGGGCATTCCCCGAGGACGTGCTCGAGGGCTTGAGGACCCTGACGCGCGAGGTCGTTGAGGACCTGGTGGCACGCGATACCTTGGCGTTAAAAGTATGGAACTCGTACAGGCAGTTTCTAGGCCAGTCTCGAGCCTGGCAACTGATCTCCGAGCGGGCCTACATGGACACGTCGGCGCTCTGATTCGTGAGCCTGCAACGCCCGGCGGATACGGGTATTCCGCGACGCGCGGACCATGACTTACCGGCTCCGATTCTGCTAACATTCTGCCCCGCAAGACCCTGGGTCTTCGGGGTGGGAGACAATATAAATGAGAACAATGTTTGCCATCGTCGCGTTGGCAGGTTGGTCCTTGTGCGGCAGCGCGTACGGCCAAGAATGCAACCAAACGATCGAGGGTAACGACCTCCTCCAATACAGCCTTGCCGAGATCCGCGTCAGCGCGGGCTGTGGCGAGGTCACGATCACGTTGCGTCACGTCGGACAGTTGCCCGTCAATGCCATGGGCCACAACTGGGTGCTGACGGCAACGGCAGATGCCGAAGGCGTCGTCGAAGCCGGCCGTAATGCGGGCGCGCCGGGCTATCTCCCTCAGGGCGATCCGCGCGTGCTGGCCGCCACGGATATGATCGGCGGCGGCGAAGAATCGTCCGTCACGTTCGACGTTTCTGCTTTAGCGGCAGGCGGCGACTATATGTTTTTCTGTTCCTTCCCAGGACACTACGCACTGATGAAGGGCCAGTTCATAATCGAGTGACCCGAGGGGCGATTGATTCATACCCTGGTTCGATACGACCGTTGAGAAATTTAAGGACCTATAAGCTATGGCCATAGCCGTTGTAATCCTCTTATTGGTGATCGCCACGCTGATCTTCCATTTCGTCAGCCCCCTTTATGGCTGGTGGTTCACCGACATCGCTTCGAACTGGGACATGATCGATACGACGGTCGATATTACGTTCGCGGTGACGGGTGTCGTTTTCGTCGCCGTCAACCTTTTCCTCGTCTATTGCATCGTCAACTTCCGCCACCGCAAGGGCCTCAAGGCCGAGTATGACCCGGAAAACAAGAAGCTAGAAACCTGGCTTACGGTCATTACGTCGATCGGCGTTGCTGCGATGCTCGCACCGGGTCTGGTCGTCTGGGGTCAGTTCGTAACCGTGCCGGAGGACGCCGCCGACGTCGAGGCTATCGGCCAGCAGTGGAACTGGAGTTTCCGGTTCCCCGGTGAAGACGGCGAGCTCGGCAATGTCGACGTGCGTCATACGAGCGTCGACAATCCAATGGGCATGGACCCAGAGGATCCCGCCGGCCGTGACGACGTTCTGATCTTCGACCAAACCGTGCATCTGCCGGTCGATCAACCCACACGCATGCTGCTACGCTCCATGGACGTGCTGCACGATTTCGCCGTACCGCAGTTCCGCGTCAAGATGGATCTCGTGCCCGGCATGGTCACGTACCAGTGGTTCACGCCGACAGTTCCGGGCGAGTACGAAATCCTCTGCGAAGAGCTCTGCGGCATAGGCCATTTTGCAATGCGCGGTCTGGTCGTCGTCGATGAGCGTCCCGACTTCGAAGCATGGCTAGACTCGCAGCCCACGTGGGGCGATCTCATGGCTCGCGGTGAGCCGAATCTCGCGGCCGGCCAGGCCGGTTACGCCATTTGCGCGGCGTGCCACGGTCCGCAGGGTCAAGGCCAGCCAGTCTTGAATGCGCCGAAGCTCACCGGGCTCGGCGCGTGGTACATCGAGCAGCAGCTCGCCTACTTCAAGGATGGCGCGCGCGGCACGGCCGAGGGCGACACGTTCGGCGCGACGATGGCGCCGCTCATGGCGACCGTTCCGGATCGCAACGCGATGCGCAACATCGCCGCTTATATAGAAACGTTCGAGGATCAGCCGGTCGAAACGACCGTGACTGGGGACGTTGCGCGCGGCGAGCGCCTGTACACGACGTGTGCGGCGTGTCATGGCGCAGACGGAGAGGGTATCTGGACGACCCGGGCTCCGCGTCTCGCCGGCGCCTCTGATTGGTACCTCGTCACGCAGTTACAGAATTTCAAGTCGCGTGTACGCGGCGCACACGAGAACGACATCTATGGCTCGCAAATGGGCTTGTTGGCAGACATGCTGCCCGATGACCAGGCGATCAACGACGTCGTCGCCTACATCAACACGCTCTGATACGGCGAACGACGGTACGAAACGATTTATACAGAACTGAGAGATATCAGCCGGGAGTTTGACTAATGGCATACGTTGCACTTGCCGACCGCGACCACGAACAACACCTGCATCACCCGCAGTCGTGGATTACGAGATGGGTCTTCTGTCAGGACCATAAGGTCATCGCCATCCAGTACAGCATCACTGCGATCGCCGTCGGTGTTGTCGCGATGCTCCTATCGAGTATGTTCCGGATGCAGCTCGGGTTCCCGGATTCCTTCGACCTCGTCACGCCGGACAAGTACTACCAGTACGTGACCATGCACGGCATGATCATGGTCATCTATTTGCTGACGGCCTTGTTCCTCGGCGGTTTCGGCAACTACCTGATCCCCCTGCAGCTCGGCGCACGGGACATGGTGTTCCCGTTCCTGAACATGCTCAGCTATTGGGTCTACCTCGTGTCCGTTCTCATTCTGATGGCGAGCTTCTTCATTCCTGGCGGTCCAACAGGCGCCGGCTGGACGCTGTATCCGCCACAGGCGATCTCAGCGGGCACGCCCGGCGTCAACGGCGGCATCTTGCTCATGCTCCTGTCGCTCGCCGTTTTCATCGTCGCGTTCACGATGGGCGGCTTGAACTATGTCACGACCGTATTGCAGGCACGTTGCCGAGGCATGACGTTTATGCGCATGCCGCTTTCGGTCTGGGGCATCTTTGTCGCAACGGTTCTCGGCCTGCTCGCGTTTCCGGCGCTGCTCGTCGCGGCCATTATGATGCTGCTCGATAACCTCATCGGCACGAGCTTCTTCATGCCCGAGATGCTGACCATGGGCGGGCAGGGCGAGCACAACGGCGGCAGCCCGGTTCTGTTCCAGCACCTGTTCTGGTTCTTCGGCCATCCCGAGGTCTACATCGTCGCGTTGCCGGCCTTCGGCATGGTCTCCGATGTGCTCTCGACGCACGCGCGCAAGAACATTTTCGGCTACCGCATGATGGTTTGGGCCATCGTCGCCATTGGCGGCTTGAGCTTTGTCGTCTGGGCCCACCATATGTACGTCAGCGGCATGAACCCTTACTTCGGCTTCTTCTTCGCCACGACCACGCTGATTATCGCGGTGCCGACAGCGCTGAAAGTCTACAACTGGGTACTGACGCTCTGGCGCGGTGATATTCAACTGACCGTGCCGATGCTGTTTGCGATCGGCTTCATCTTTACGTTTACGCACGGCGGGCTCACCGGGCTGTTCCTCGGCAACGTGACGGTTGATCTCCCGCTGTCGGACACCTACTTCGTGATCGGCCACTTCCATATGGTCATGGGCGTCTCGCCTGTGCTCGTGCTGTTTGCGGCCATCTATCATTGGTATCCGAAGATTACCGGCCGCATGTTCAGCGACACGCTCGGTAAGTGGCACTTCTGGTGCACGCTGCTCGGCACGTACACGGTCTACCTACCGATGCACTACCTCGGCATTCTCGGCGTCCCGCGACGTTACTGGTCCTATGGCTCGGACTTCATTCCCGATTCCGCTCAAAGCCTGAATTCCGCGATCACCGTCGCGGCTATCTTTGTCGCCGCATCGCAGCTCTTCTTCTTTATCAACATGATATGGAGTCTGCGCAACGGCGAAAAATCGGGGCCGAATCCCTGGAATGCGACGACGCTCGAGTGGCAAACGCCTAACACCCCGGCGGTTCATGGGAACTGGGGCGACAAGCTGCCAGAGGTCCACCGCTGGGCCTACGACTACAGTGTTCCAGGCGAGGCGCGGGACTTCGTGCCGCAGACGGAACCCCCGCACGAGGGTGTCGTCTCTGGTCGCGATCACGGAGTCGAACACTAGGTGAACGTCACCCTACTCTTCACGGCGCTCGTTGGCGCGATTCTGGTTTTGCTTCTGCTCGTCAGACAGCTAAGGACGAAGTCGTGGCTCGAGAAAGGCATTATTACCGAGGACAGTTTTTCGACGCTGGCACCGAAGCGTGTCGGTCTGTTCGTGTTTCTCGGCGTCGTGACGAGCCTGTTCTTGTTGTTCATGATCATCTACAACGAGCGCGCCGAATTCCCGGACTGGCGCCCGATCGCCGATTCGCGGCTCCTGTGGTTCAACACGGCATTGCTCGTGATCGGTAGTGCGGCGCTGCAGCTCGCACGCAACGCCGCAGGTCACGGGCGGCTTTCCGGTATCCGCATCAACCTGACGGCGGCGGGCGTGTTTACGATCGCCTTTCTCGTCGGCCAGATCTATGCCTGGAATCAGCTCACGGCGGCGGGCCACTTCATGGCGACGAATCCGGCCGATGCGTTCTTCTATCTGCTGACGGGTCTGCATGGGGTGCACCTACTCGGCGGCTTGTTCGTCTGGGCCAAGGCGACGACGAACGCGTGGCAGAAGCCCGATCCAGAAGACGTGAGCCAGGCGGCGGGCCTGCACCTGAGCGTTCAGCTCTGCTCTGTCTACTGGCACTATCTGCTGCTGTTGTGGCTTGTCTTGTTTTACATGTTTACATCTACCTAGAAGGATATGACGTCGTATGGCACATGACGCGACAACCGCGGGGGACGATCTGACACCCGGCATCAAAGGCATCGCCGCGGACTGGGCGGGCGACCGAGAGACGTTCCACGTTCCATGGGGTAAGGCCATGATGTGGATTTTCCTGCTCAGTGACACGTTCATCTTCACGTGCTTCCTGACGGGCTACATGAATGTGCGTGCATCGACGCGCGTGGCGTGGCCGAACCCGAGCGAGGTCTTCGCGCTCGAGGTCGGGGGCACGCCCGTCCCGTTGCTGCTGATCGCCATTATGACCTTCGTGCTCATCACGAGCAGCGGCACGATGGCCCTAGCCGTCAACATGGGCTATCGGGGCGACCGCGCCAAGACGGCCGCGCTGATGTTCGTGACGGCCGCGTTTGGCGCCATCTTCGTCGGCATGCAGGCCTTCGAGTGGACCAAGCTCATCGTCGAGGAAGGCATCCGGCCCTGGGGGAACCCGCTCGGCGCGCCGCAGTTCGGCTCTTTCTTCTTTATGATCACGGGCTTTCACGGCGCGCACGTATCAATCGGCGTGATCTATCTCGCCGTCGTCGCCCTGAAAGTGCTGCGCGGGGACTATGAGCGCCGCGGCTACGAGATCGTCGAGATCACAGGCTTGTACTGGCATTTCGTCGACCTAGTCTGGGTCTTCATCTTCGCATTTTTCTATCTCTGGTAAGGATTGGCCATGGCTGAAGGAAAACAACAGCACCCCCTACAAGTCTATTTCTGGATCTGGGGACTGTTATTCGTATTGAGCTTTTTCTCGTATCTCGTCGACATCCTCGGATTCGAAAGCTACGTTCGCTGGTCGCTGATCATCCTCTTCATGCTATTGAAGGCTGGATTCATCGTCGCGATTTTCATGCACATGGCCTGGGAGCGGCTCGCTTTGATCTACGCGATCATCGGCCCGCCTGTCGTCCTGCTGCTGCTGATCGGCCTGATGGCTGTCGAAGGCGACTACACAGAGTCGACACGCGTAGACTTCTTCGGCGCAGACCAAACCGTGTTTCTCGGCCACGGGGAAGCAGCCGAGCACTGACCCGCGCGGTAACAGTGCTGCATTAGACGAATCTAAAGGGGTTAGACAATGCTCGGTATCACTCTGTTTTTGGTTTTTCTGCTTCTCTGGGCGCTGGCCTGGCGCTATCAGATCAAGCTCGCGTTCGGCATCCTGATCGGTCTGGTGATCGGCGGGATCCTGGCGCAGTTCCTCGGGCCTTACAACAGCATGGAAGAGGTCCCGATCTGGCTGCCGCCTGCGCCGTTCATGTTCATTGTCTTCGTGTTGTTCGCGTATGCGTTCGTCGCGTGGTACGTGCTCGACTACAAAGCCAACAAGAAATAATTCTCCGGCAGCGGCCTGATACCCGGGGCGCTGCCGACTTCCCCCGCCTGTTAGATCAGCCTGCCATGCAGGCCGGTTGGCCTGCGTACGCCTCGGCCGTACCGGCCCGAAACTCCATGTCGTACAGCACGAGGCCGCCCATGTACAGGCCGATCTCGTAGCTTGCGAATGCCTCGGGTTCGCCCTCGAGTAACGAGATGCCTGGAAAGCGGCTGCTGATCCAGCGGACCCACCAGCCGACACTGCCGCCGGGTAGCGCTCGGTAGGTACGGTGGATCCTAGTCACCTGGAAACCCGGGTTCTCATCGTCCCCAGCGACCGGCATGTTGAATGTCACGACGACGACGTCGTAGCCCGGCACGTCGAGTCTGAGCGAAAACTCTGTCGGTTGGCAAACCGCACGCACCTTGGTGAGTACGTCGATGCGCTCGTTTAACTCGCTCGTCTCGAGCTCCCTGAACCGCTGATACTCGTCGTTCTCGATCCCGACGAACGGGTTGCGGTTCGAGCCGATGAGCGCCAAGCGGCCGCTCATGAGCCGGTCCCAGTTGAGATTCGCGATATCTGCGAGCCTATCGCGCAGGCAGACGTCACCTTCGCAGTATTGTGTGGGGTGGTAACGCCAGTAGGAGACGCCCGTCTGCAGACAGATATCCGCGCCGCAATCGACGGGCTCCTCGGAGCGCGACTGAGCCTCGGCCACGCTCAGCTGAGCAGCCCCGAGTACTAGAAACAGGCAACTCGACCGAAGAGCGCTTGATTGTTGCCGCACTATCGCGATTCGTCCTGGCCGCCGAACAGGCTCTCGCCGGTCGCGTCCAACGTCACCGTACGCACGGCGCCTTTCGTGCTGCCGTCGCGCGCTCGCGAGCCAGCAACTGTAATGACGTCGCCGACTTGCAGGGAGTTGCGGTTCCAGCCACGGCGCCTCAGATGATTCGGGCTGCCCATCTCGAGCGCCCAGTTCTCGACCTCGCCGGCGTCATTCTCGACATCCATGTAGAACCACGCGTGCGGGTTCATCCACTCGACGCTCGTAACGGTCCCCGTGAGCTCGATCGGGCTCTCGGCGTCGAACACGGCCGCGAACGAGTGATGCGCGAGACTCATAGCCGGACCGAGCGCCAGGCTCAGCACAGCTACGAAACCTATGTTGATTCGTCGCATCCCTGACTCCTCGCTCATTGTGCCCATTTGTTGTTCTCGCACACTGTCTCGAAGAGCTCTTCCTGCGGCGCCAAGTCCCAGGTCATATTCTGAACCCATGGCTCGGAAAATACGTTCGGGTCCTCGACGACGAACTGCAGCTCGAGGCTGCCGTAGTCGGTTCGCGTATAGCGCTCAACAGTTCGCATCGCCTCCGTTCTCGGGTACGGGCCGATCCAGCCCCTGTCGTTGAAGCCAACCGTGTCCACGACGAGCGTGTCGCCCTCCCAGCGCCCGATCGAATGTCCCATCCAAGTCGGATCGTATTCCTCGAGATCCGGATGCTGACGCCCGTCGAGGAAGATCTGTCTGAAGTAAGGTGCGCCCTCGAGCAGGATCAGCAGCAGTTCGGGCCGTTGGACGAACTTGACGACGAAGCTCGCCCCGCCCGGCGCCGGCGGAGAGCCCGGCAGACAGAAACTTGTCGGATTATCGACGAAATCGGTCGCAGCCCGCTCCGCGAACGCCTCGGCCGCCCACGCAAGCACATTGGGCGGCTCCGGATACGGGTCCTCGCTACGCAGCCAAACGCCCGTCAGATCCGGATGCCCGTCAGCCGTGCGCGGCACGGGCTCATCGGGAATGACTTGCCTGTCACGCACCTCACTGATCATCGTCTCGGGATCGTCGCCGAGCGTATTCAACGAGAGGCCTTCCTCGAGAGCAATATCGAACTTCAACGGCGCGCCGGACGCGAGCACGATATCGTTTCTGCGAAACGGGAGATACGCGCAACAGGACATCGCGACCGATACCGTATATGTACCGGGCAGGAGATCGGCGAAGTCGTAACTCCCATCCTCATTGCTGCGCGTCCGCGCATCGACACTCGCGGCATCGTTCCGCGCCCGTATCGGTGCGTCCGCGACCGGGGCGCCGGTGAAGTCCAACACGAGGCCACTCAATCCGCTCGAGCCCGGCTGCGCGCTCCCGATCGGCGCGAAGGCCAGAATGAAAGCCGTCAACAACGCGCTGGACCCAACGGATCTCAACGGGACGGTCATTGCGCTACCCCCCCTGGCGTAGTGGCTTGCTGACATTGGACTCGATGTTCCGAATATACTGCCTCGTCCGTTGCGTTTCATCTCGCAGACGGTAATACCAGCCGAGCGCGACGCGAGCTCCGCCCTAGACATCGTCTCCTGACCGGGTGTAGCACTTGAGCCCGGCGACACCGTGCTCCACACTTTCGCCTCATACCCCCTCCCAATAAGTGATATCGCTATGCCTCATCGACTAAGTAGCTTCAGCTGTCGACTTACGGTTCTCTTGGTATTCACGGCGGCAGCCAACGGAGTCGTCTGCGCCCAGCCGAACCCGTACGTCGAGGTGCCGGACTGGATCGAACCCCCCGACAACCGGCCCATGGGGGCCGTAAGCTCCGCGTACACGGATGCCGACGGCAACCTTTGGGTCCTCGAGCGCTGCGGACAGAACAGCTGCGTCGGTCGAGACGAGTACGCGCCGATCCACGTCTACGACTCTTCAGGCCGCTGGATCAGGAGCCTGGGCCGAGGCTTGCTCGCGTGGCCGCACGGCATCTACGTCGATGCCGATGGCAACATTTGGGTCGCCGATGCGCGCGGTGACGGGACGCGCGGCCACCAGGTTTTCAAGCTCAGTCCCGATGGCGAAATCCTCATGACACTCGGCGAGGCCGGTATCGCCGGTAGCGGCAACGAGCAGTTCGATGGACCAACGGATGTTGTCGTCGCGCCCAACGGCGATATCTTCGTGACCGACGGCCACGAGCCGGAATCGAACAACCGTGTGCTGAAGTTCTCGGCCGATGGACGCTTCCTCATGAGCTGGGGTGGCACGGGCTCGGCGCCCGGCGAGTTTCTCGTCCCACATATGATCGCGATGGATTCGACCGGCCGCCTGTTTGTCGCCGACCGAAGTAACGGCCGAATACAGATCTTCGATCAGAATGGCCGATTTCTCGAGGAGTGGCGGCAATTCGGCCGTGCGACGGGCCTTTACATCGCCGCCGACGACACGATCTACGTTTCGGACAACCAATCGGACGCTACCAGGAATCCGGGCTGGGTACGCGGCATTCGTGTCGGTAACACAGCGGACGGAACCGTCGACGCGTTCATCCCGATCCCGAATTTCGATCCCAGCGTCTCGGCAGCGGTCGGCGCCCATGGGCTCACGGCCAACGCGGCGGGCGAGATCTTCGGTGGCGAGGTCGGCGCGACGACGGTCAGAAAGTTCGTGAGGCGCTAGCCCGAACGGTATCGCGGCGTTCGGACGTGCCGCGTCGACAGCTTGACTGTAATGAGAGTTTTTTTCGCTTTGATCCTCTCCGTGCCCTGTATCGCAGGCGCGCAGATGCCCGCAAGCCAATCTTATCTCGGAGTTGGTCTCGGGAATCTCGATTACGAGCTACAATCCAACGGCGTTACATTCTTCGATACCTCAGCCGCGACGTTCAGAATTTACGGCGGTTTGTGGCTCAGCCTGCGCTGGGCGTTCGAGGCATCCTGGCAGCTGACCGAGACGTCCCAGCAGCCGGGCCTCGCCAGCGATTTTCCCGAGATCGCGGCGCTGGGCCTGCCCGATACGGCCACTGCGATAACGACCGCTAATCTCGAGATTGTTACGCTGCGCACGTTGCGCTTCGTGCCGTACCGTTGGGGCTCGATGTTCACCGGCTTTGG
>JAOTTJ010000090.1 GCA_029864465.1 Gammaproteobacteria bacterium
GACCGCGAGTACCATGCTCGGTACGCAGAAATCAGGAAGAAAGAACTCGTCCAGCTTAGCGGGACCGGCTTGCTTGGAGGGAGTCTGGTCAGCGGGCGCGCGTTGCGCCGGGAACCCGGGTTCTAGCGATTCGGCCTGCTGGGAAAGCTCGGCGCTGCTGCCCGAGTCAGTCGCACCACTCTTCGACATCGGCCGCGGCCCCCGCTCTCGCTTCGTCGATCTCCGCGTCGCTCAAGTATTCGCGCTCGCCATCTGGCAGCTCTCTGAAGAGCCGCCGCGAGATCGCGTAGCGCTGGAAGCGCTCGCGCGCAATTGTGCAGTTGGCGGCCCGGTCCTGCGCGCGCTCCTCAGGCGTCGGCTCGCGCCGCACCGTCTCGTCGGCGGTCTCGGGATCTGGCTGTGCCGCTGCGGGTGTGGGTGTTGGCGCACTCGGCACGATCGGCGTGTACGTCGTGACGACGATCGGCTCCGGGTTCTGGCCGACGGGCCGGTCGCTGTAGCCAACGTTGCCATTCTCATCGACGTACCGATAAACCTCCGCGCCATACAGCGTGCTGGCTGCTAGGACTGCGAGGGTGACGAGACTAATAGCACGCACGGCGTCAGCTTCCTGTGCAGAGACAAGTGCCGAAAATTCTAGCATTCAAGCCGTTTCTCACGCGTGACCCACTTCGCCTTTCTCAATGGAGGCGCGCTTAGATTAAGTTAAATCGGCCAGCCAGCTCAACCGCAGTTATCATGACGCGGATTTCTTATTGATATAGTCGGAAACCGTCCTGGCCCCGCACCTGCTCGGAGAGCTCTAATGACCGAAGACACATCCCGCCCGTCGCTTGACGATCTGGCGAGCGAGCTGGCCGACGCGGTACCTCGCAATCTCAAAGCCATCGGCGAGGATCTCGAACGCAACTTCAAGTCGCTGCTGCAAGGCGGGCTCGGAAGGATGGATCTCGTCACGCGTGAGGAATTCGATCTACAGGTTGCGGTGCTCGAGCGAACGCGCGAGAAACTCGACGCGCTCGAGGCCCGACTCGCCGAGCTCGAGGACAGCCCACCCGAATAGACCGACCAACGACCGCAGCATTCCTGCGTGGCACTAGCGCGGCTCTACAGTCGCGGCCAGCGCGGCATGGACGCGTACGAGGTCATCGTAGAAACGCACCTCGCCGGCGGTCTACCCGGTTTCACGATCTGCGGTCTGCCGGCTGCGGCCGTGCGAGAAAGCAAAGATCGCGTTCGCGCCGCGCTGCAGAGCTGCGGGCTCGCACCTCCGCCTCGGCGCATCACCGTCCATCTCGGCCCGGCCGATATCCCGAAGGAAGGCGGCCGATTCGACCTGCCGATCGCGCTCGGCGTCGTTCAGACAGGGCAGGAGCGCAGCTGGCAGCCCGCCGATGTCGAATTCCTCGGCGAGCTCGCGTTGGACGGCGAGCTCAGGCCCATCAGGGGTGCACTGCCGGCCGTGCTTGCGGCCCGGGAGGCGGGACGCACGATCGTACTACCGGCAGCCAACGCCGCCGAGGCAGCACTCGTCGGCGATGCGACATGCTACTGCGCCAAGAACGTTATCGAGGTTATCGAGCACCTCGACGGCAACCGAACTCTGCAGCGCGTCGAATCCGCCGTCGGCGATTCCCTTCCGGCGCCCGATCTGGATCTCGCCGACGTCGCAGGCCAGACCCAGGCAAAGCGCGCGCTCACGATTGCTGCTGCGGGCGGCCACAATCTGCTATTCACCGGCCCGCCCGGTTCCGGCAAGAGCATGCTGGCGCAACGGCTGCCGGGCCTCCTGCCGTCGCTGAGCGGCGAGGATATATTGACGGTCATGAGCATCGCTTCGATTGCCGGTGAGACCCTCCAGCCCGGGTACTCGGTGGGCCGCCCGTACCGAGCGCCCCACCACAGCGCCTCCGTCGCGGCACTCGTCGGCGGCGGCAGCCAGCCTAGGCCGGGTGAGATCTCTCGCGCGCACCTCGGTGTGCTGTTCCTCGACGAGCTGCCGGAATTTCGCCGGGCGGCCCTGGAATCCCTGCGCGAGCCGCTGCAGAGCGGTTCGATCAGCATCGCCCGGGCGGCGCAGAGCGTAACCTTTCCGGCCCGCTTCCAACTCGTCGCCGCCATGAATCCTTGCCCATGCGGTTACCTCGGCGACGGCAGCGGCCGGTGTAATTGCTCGCCGACACGAGTAATCGACTACCGTAGGCGGCTGTCCGGCCCGCTGATCGACCGCCTCGACATGCACGTTGAGGTCCCACGCGTTCCGTACGAGCAGACACGGCGCATCAGGCCTCGCGGCGAGACGGCGGCCGTTAGCGCGATCGTGCGCGCGGCCCAAGCGAGACAACGCGATCGCTGCGGTAAGCTCAACGCCCTCCTAGAGCACCGTGAGCTGCTCGGTGTCGCAACGATGGATTCGGGCGCGCAGTCTCTGCTCGGCGAGGCGGCAGATCGCTGGAATTTGAGCACTCGAAGCTGCGACCGGATCTTGAAGGTCGCCCGAACGATCGCCGACCTCGCGGGCGCGCCGGATGTCACTTCCGCGGAGATCGCCGAAGCCGTTCAGCTCAGGTGTCTCGACCGGCCGCTTTGAGGCCTACTGCATTGCCGATATAATCCGCCCCGCAAACGTTACGGAGCAGGCTAGTGGTAGAGAAACGAGATCAACAATTCTTCGACGCCTTCATGCTGCTCGTCGGCATCTTCGTCGGAATCATCGTCGGGGTCATACTGCTCGGCGATCTCGTCGGCGACGGCGCAAGCGCCGAAGCCGGCGGCGCTCATTCGATGATCGAGGAGCGCATTCAGCCGCTGGGTCAGGTCGCCGTCACCGGCGACCCGGCTCCGGCCCCAGCCCCGATCGCGGCGGCACCCATCGCCGTCGCACAGATGCCGGCGGTCGCCGCACAGGCGGCAGCGCCCACCCAAGCCGCTGCGCCAGCAGCGACGCCGGGTAGCGCGATTTACGCGCAAGCCTGCGCGCTCTGCCACGTACCTCCCGGTCTCGCCGGGGCCCCGGCATTCGGCGATGCTGCCAGCTGGGCGCCACGCATTGCGCAGGGCCGAGACGTCCTGGCAGAGCACGTCCTCAATGGATATCAGGGCAGCACCGGCATCATGCCGCCGAAGGGCGGACGCGTCGACCTCAGCGATGACGACGTGCTCGCAGCGATGCAATACATGCTGGATGCAGTCGGGCCATAGACCATTCCAGGAGGCGCCGCCCGGCGCATCTCTGTCTCGCCAGTCTTCTTGCCGTATTTACGAATCGTCGTGCCTACGGCCTGCCAGATCCGCTGTCGTGCACCGCACATCGATGTGCAAGTGTCGCGGAGGCCATGGATGGCCGAAGGCGACCCGATTTGTCGAACGGAGGCTCTCATCGAGCGCTCGGAGCACTGATGCAACAAAAAAGGGTCCAGAGGACCCTTTTTCGTTGCATTGGCGCGCCCGAGAGGATTCGAACCTCTGACCTTCGGCTTCGGAGGCCGACACTCTATCCAACTGAGCTACGGGCGCGGCCGGCGTATTGTACTAGCTGTCGGTGGGAGCGTGTCTGCAGCCCGCGGCATCGACGCGGCCGCGGCAGACCCTCACGAAACTGTATCGCAGGGAATACCGGTCAAACTGCCGGGTGGCCGGCTGCGCCGGCATCCCAGTAGGCTTCGAACTCGTGCTTGCTTACGTTGCTATTGAGCATGAGAGAGGACAGGCGCGCCAAGCCAAACCAGCCCGGTTGTCCCGTTGTCGGCACCAGGTGGTGAATCACCAAACCGCTGGCGCTGATTCCGACCTCACGTTGCACCCAGCCGTCATCGTCGACTTCCGTATACAGAGCGTCCATGTCGAGCGTCGCGAGCTCGCTGCGCGTCCATTTCAAATAGATCATCGTTATCGTCATCGGTCCAGTTTCGGAAGTTACGCCAATTTGCGACGCTGGCCGTGCGCTGCACTTGGTAGCTATCGCTTATCCTAGCTGGCCTCGACGGCCGTGGTCTAGCGGATTTGACATACTCTGGAGCACTTCCCGGCACCGCTCGAGTGTCATCAATCCACGTGGGATTCGGCGATACGCTCTACCGGGCCAGGCCCATCCAGTCCGCCGGCACAGGAACAGCTGTCACGAGACCGACGGCACACAGCTTGCCCTTCGCGCTGAGATTGCATGTCACGAGATAGCCACGCTCGAGCCGCTCGTTAATGACCGCTTCGAGCTCGAGCACCACGTCCATCGGCGTCGGCCGCTTGTATACAACCTCCAGTTTCCCGGTCGCGACGAAACAGCCTGGCTCGGAACCGATCGGTCTACCTTCATCGACGAATGCGGCCGCCCAGGCCGTGCAGATGGAGTGACAATCGATGAGCGTAGCGATGATACCGCCGTTGACGAAATGCATCGGCGCTGAGCAATGATGCGGCGATGGCGTGAACCTAGCTAAGCTGGAACCTTGGCCGGTCCAGTAGCTCTTCAGATTCAGCCCGCCTTCATTATGCGGACCACAGCCGAAGCAATTGTTGTGCGGAAGTTGATCTTGAAGCGCTAGCTCGCTCAAAGACTCTTCCACCGACGCACTCCGGCGATTGCGTCTCGGTTAGCGGCGTTCTTTAGGGCGCGCCTCATTAACGCGTAGGGCGCGACCATCGAGATCCTTGCCGTTGAGCTGAGCAATCGCTGCTTCGCCCTCGCTCTGATTCGGCATCTCGACAAACCCGAAGCCCCTAGAACGACCCGTCTCACGATCCATTAGCACTTTTACCGACGATACCTCACCGAAATCGGCAAACGCATCGCGCAGTTCTGATTCACTCAACGTATAAGACAGGTTTCCAACATAGATATTCATCGACACAAGCTCTCACACCGTCAACTCAACGATAGCAGCCCGATCAACGGTGCGAAATCGGGTGCCGGCAAGACCAACACATCGGTCGGTAACGACCAGTCTTGGCCCTATTCCAACAAGCACCACGCTATAGCGGCACTCATGACTGTAAGCGCGCGCCGGTAGAGGGTCAATCCCAGATGTGGTGTTACTCAGCGAAAGGACGTCTTATGGCGCCGAGGAAAGCCTATTTCACGGCTTTTGTAAGGCCGCTACGGACGTCTATCCCGACTCGGGTACTGCTGCCTCGAGCGGCCGAAACGCCGTAATCGTCAAATCCACCTCGTCGCCGACGAGATCTGTAACATAGTCGACGTAGACCGCAGTCGGATAGCCACGCGCCGGGTCGAATGTCGCCCTGACGTTAGCGTCGTTCGCCGCAGCGTTTTCCACTAGAGCGAACAGATCCTCGATCGTTCGGAACCAGGTCAGCCTATCATCGGCGACGGGAATATCCTGCGCATAGTCCTCCCGCGCATAGCGGACGGCGACGACCTTGCCATCGATCACTGTAATGATCGTGTCTGCAAGTTTGTCAGGATGACACTCACAGACTCGCCGGTAGCTGTATTCGTAGTCATCAATCGCCGCCGCCTGCCATCGCGCGCGCGCATCCACAGTATCCTGTGCCGCAACCGCGACTGGCAACAGGACGAAGGCCGCAACGGCGGCCAACGCGGGTGAGCGACCGATCATTCCGAGCATTCGCGATTCCGACGACCGTTATTCGAACAGACAATGCCGGGCATAGTCGGCGGCCTGGTTCGCAGTCCAATCACCCTTCGGCGTCTCGTCCATGCGTTCGCACCAGGCCTCGCTGCCGACTTCGGGCTCACAAGCGGCAATCGCGACGATGCTCAGAGCGAGCAGCGCGAGACAGAGTTGCCGCGGGCGTAACGTCACGGCCGGTTAGTCTTCCCGACTCGTGACTTCGATCAAGTGGTAGCCGAATTGTGTTCTGACCGGCCCCTGAACCTCGTTAACCGGCGCGTTGAACACGACCGTGTCGAACTCTTTGACCATCTGCCCGGGACCGAAGCTACCGAGGTCACCGCCGCGCTGCCCCGAAGGACAGGTCGAATGCTCCTGCGCAATCTCGGCGAAATCCGAGCCGTCGATGATCTGCTGTTTGAGTTGCTCACATTGATCCTCTGCGTCAACGAGAATATGTCTTGCGGTTGCTATCGCCATCGTGGCTACCTCCTTTTCGATGATCCGCTTGGATCCGTTCGGCTCTGGCCGGCTGCCGCAGCATTGCCAGTCACACTATACCGATAAATCGGCGCCGGCAGCGTCTGCGCCCGAGCGAAAGACGAGCGTGAAATTGTTTGCCGGCATCGCGATAACATCCTCCACTGTGAAACCGTTTACGCGCGCGACGTCGGATACCACATCGATATCGCGTATCCCCCACTCGACATCTCGCGCTCTGAGCGCCTCGTCGAAGGCCTCATTGCTTGGTGCCGTATGCCGTCCTCCACGCAGATAGGGCCCGTACGTAACGAGTATCCCTCGCGGGCCGAGTAGCCGAGCGGCCCCTCTGAACAACGCCTCGGTTGCGGGCCACGGCGCCACGTGAATCATGTTGATGCACACGATCGCATCGGCCGAATCGACGGACCACGGAAACCGCATGACGTCCAACTCGACGGGCGGTCGAATGTTGTCCAGCGCAGCCTCGGAGACGCGTAACTCGACCGACGTCCTAAGATCCGCATCGACATCAGATGGCTGCCAGTTCAGATGAGGAAACGCACGAGCGAACGCGACGACATGCTGCCCGGTGCCGCTTGCGATCTCGAGAACCTTGCCCTGCGTAGGCAGCACGCCGGCGAGCACGTTCAGAATCGGGCCCGTGTTGCGTTCGGCCGGCGCGCTGTGCCACGTCCCTCGGCCCGATCTCGTTCCAGATTCCTTGAGCATCGGGGTAGCCGTTCTCAGGCGATCTTGATGACGCGCGTCTCGTGCACGACTGCTCAGTCGAATGCGCTACCGTGGATTTGCTGCGGCTCGAGCGCTGCGAGATCGACGCCCGCGAGACACCTGAGATTCACGACCCAACGCTCAGGCGCGCTCCTCGGTCTATTGAACGTATGGATTCCGCAGACGGGGCAGAAGTAGTGCTTCGCGATTCGCTTATTGAACTGGTAGAGCGTTAGTTCCTCCAGCGGCGTGAGCAACTCGAGCTCATCCTCATCGACACGCCCGATGATGACGCCCTTCTTCGTGCAGATGGAGCAGTCGCAGACGAGCGCCTCGGCAGGATCGAGCTGGACCTCGAATCGGACTTTCCCGCAATGGCAGCTACCTTCGTATTTCTGTTTCATCTTGACCCAACCTCTGAGATCCGCTTCGCGGGGGTATTGCTGCAGCTCAACGCGTGTACTCGATCAGCGCGTCGAGATTATTCGACGCGATCTCGCAACGCGAATCGCGGCAAACGGCGCGCGGCTCCGCGTCCGGATCCGGCGCGCAGTTTCTCGAGTCGCCAGCGCGCGCGAGAAACTCGCGCGCCCAGGTTTCGTACTCGAGCGCGTGACGCGAGTTTACAGCGCGTTGCGCACAGACGTTTGCATCGTACACGACGACGCAGTCGAACCGGGCGCGACATTCGAACCAACTCGCATTCGGCGTGAGCGCGAGCGTGGGCGACTGCGGCCCGCCGGCCTGCTGACTCGCACAGGCTACGAGGCACAGCACCGCGAGCGCGGTCACAACCTTCGACCGGGAAACCCAATGTGTGCTCCGCTGCTCTTTCGTGGTCATGTCTCCAGCCTATCCAAACGCATCTCGTAACGCATCACGTGATAGGGACCGACCCGGCGCTCACTATGCTCCTGGAAGCCGCAGTCCACATACAAAGCGCGCAGCCTGGGCCGCGTGATATCGGTATCGAGCCGCAACAGCGCGCGGCCATCGGTCACTGCGCGCCGGGCGGCCCAGCGCAGCATCTGTGCGGCCACGCCACGGCCGGCCCAGCGACGGCGAACCGCGAGCCGGTGCACATAGGCGGCCTCACCCGGGGCGGCATCCGGCCAGAACAGCGCGTCCTGAAGTTGATACCTCACTGTGCCGATAGCCGCTCCGGCGTGCATGGCGAGAAAGAACTGGCCGTTACGAGCGTCCGCAGCGATTTGCTCCGGCTCGAGTTCCGACTCGAGCCACAAGCGTTCGTGCGCGCGTTCCGCCCACGCCGCGGCCTCCTTGAGAATGTCGGCGACGACGGGCGCGTCAGCTACGCGTGCTTGCTCGATCTCTAGGTCCATTCCTGCCGATGATTTCATCGTGACCTCAAATGGATCTGAACATCGTGAGTCTCAGCAATGTTACGGCCGCACAGGAAGCGAGACTTTGTTCGAGGCCTCGCAGGCAATCGTGCGCCTTCTGCCGATCCCGTGCCTTATCGATCGCCGGATTGACGATGTCCACGCCCGACGCCGCATCGGCAGACTGCTAACGCTTCTGGATTACGAGCTGACCCTCGGGTAACGCTCTAAGTTCCTTGTCAGCGTACATCGCGCGGTCGGCAACGGCCATGATCTTTTCCAGCGTCTCCCCGTCCAGCGGGTAATTCGCAACGCCAACACTCACCTGAACTCGAACGATATCCATATTGACCTCGAAGGTCGCCGCGTAGACGACGCTGCGCAACCGTTGCGCGATGTCCGTGGCGACGGTGACCTCGCTATTGGCCAATAAGGCGATGAACTCGTCTCCGCCGAAACGTGCGATGAGATCCTCCGAGCGCGTCACACGCAAGAGCGCCTCGGCGACGACCCTGAGTGCCCTGTTACCGGCCTCGTGCCCATAGGAATCGTTGATCTTCTTCAGATGATCGACGTCGACGAGCAGGATCGAGTAAGCACCTTCCGTACGCGCTGTATTCTTGTGGGCCCTCTCAGCCAGCCGCATGAACGCCCCGATATTCAAGAGCTTCGTTAGCTCGTCCCTGTCAGCGAGGGATCGAATGCGGCGATTGGCTCGGCGAATGTTCTCCGCGAGCGAGCCCGTCAGGAAGGCAATAAGCACGAACGGTACAAGCACACCGAGCGCCTCGGCAAACAGCATACGGTCCAGGGACTGTAACCCGGCATCGACGGTTGCGAGCAGCAGATAGCAAACGCACACGAGCGCCGTCACGAGCAGCGTGGCGCGCGTTCCCAGAGCCATGGCCGCCGCGATGACCGGCAGCAGGTAAAAATTGACTAGCGCGCTCGTCTCGCCGCCGACCTGACTGAGCACAACCGTCAGCACGCCGACCATCGCCAAAATCTCCAGCGTGATCTTCAGCTGAACTTTCGCGCGAAGCCGTGGCGTGTATCGCAAGATTAGTGCCGCCAGCACGAAAACGCCGAGCGCGCCGATGACGATCAAGGGATTCGCAAGAGCGGGCTGCGCAACGAACAGGTAAACGAGGATGACGACCAGTAACAGCCACTCGACTTCTGCGATGCTGCGAGCGAAGCCGCGCAACTGCGCGCGCTCCTGATCGTTACAGCGCTCCCAACGATCGGTCGTCATCGGACGAGGATGCCGCACTTTCGGCCGTGCTGGCAATGACGGCCGTCGCAGACGCTGAATCCGTCAGCGGACCCTACTGAGCGCCACAGGCCTGCGTTCGAGAACACCCAATGCCGTCTGCAGCTGATTATCGTCTGCCGGGGCGATCTGCACGCCCGGGCTGCCGAACAGCGCTCTCGGATTGTCCGCACGGACTACGACATCAGGCTCGATGCCCGTGCCGTTAATAGAACGGCCGGACGCCGTGTAGTAACGGGAGGTCGTGAGCTTGATCGCCCGCCCATCCGCCAAGGGCATGACCGTTTGCACCGATGCCTTGCCGTAGGTTCGCTCTCCGACGAGCTCGGCCCGGTCGTGCGCCTTGAGCGCGCCAGCCACGATTTCCGACGCGGATGCCGACCCGGAATTAACGAGCACGACGACGTCGATATTCTCGAGTTCGTCTCCAGGCTGCGCGTGCCGCTCGAAGCGAGCGTCGCCGGCACGGCCGCTACCGCGCACGATCAACCCGTCCTCGAGAAACGCGTCAGCAACGGCAACGGCTGCATCGAGGACGCCACCCGGATTGTTACGCAGATCGACCACGAGGCCACGCAAGGCGCCGTCCGCGTCGGTCTCGAGGATCCCGGCCGCCCTCGTGAGGTCGGCGGCTGTCGTGTCCGAGAAACCCGTGATCTTCAGATAGCCGATACCGTCCCCGAGGTAGCGACCACGGACCGTCTGGACCTGAATCGTCGAGCGCGTCAACGCAAATCGCAGCGGCTCTTGCTCGCCCTGGCGATGTACACGTACCGTCACCTCCGTACCTGGCGCGCCGCGCATTCTCCTCACAGCAGCGTCGATATTGCCTGCCTCGATCTCCACGTCGTCCACCGAGACGACGATATCGCCGGGCAGGATACCGGCACGCTGCG
>JAOTTJ010000443.1 GCA_029864465.1 Gammaproteobacteria bacterium
GTTGTCGAGGAGCGCAGTCAACACCGATCGGACTCCGGCGATATCGTCTTGATCCGCGACGTCGCTGAACGTCGCCGAACTGCCAAGACCGACAATCGGCAGCAACTCGCCCGTCGATGGAATCGGGCGCTGGATCAGCGGGCCGACCTCTTGGGCCTGTAGCCATTTCGTCTTGAGCGTCAGTGCCGCACTCGCAGCAGCCGTGTATTTTAAACAATCGCGTCGTGTGACCATCGAGGGCTCCCTTCCGTCCCGAATTCCGGCGTGGATCGGCTGCGCTTCAGCTAGCGACTGGTGCAATCGTCGCCATTTTGACCACAGCGACCTAAAGAGGTTTCCAGCCGTCGCGCAGTAACCAATGTCGCGGCGCCCATATCCTAGCCCGTGGGCCGTTTATGACAAGCGCTTTCTAAAGCAAATCTGGCGCTCGACTTCCTCGTAGCCCAGGGCGAGATGTGCGTAGAGACTGACGTTCCGTGTCGCTGGCCATCTCCGAGTAGCCATGCGCGACGGCCCAGGCCTCAGCCGCGCGAATCAGCTCAGTGCCTACACCCGTTCGTCTAACGTCCGAATCAACGTACTAACCTTCCAGGAATGCCACAGGGGTAGATTCGCATCCTTCGGCGTACGTGCGTGAGCCGATTTCGACGAAACCGCAGAGTGTCCCGTCACCACGGTCAGCCACGAAGACCGCAACCCCGACCAGATGTGTGCCGCCTTCATCCGCAACGTCAAACCAGTCATCAATTTCGCAAGGATCAAGATTCGGGTAGAGTCGCGATCGCATCCGCCCCCACTCTTCCCGGTCTGATCGCCGAACCGGCCTAATCGTCATCGCTACAGGACCAGTCCGGTAGGTATATCGCTAGTCGGGAACGACCGATTCGAGCCCGAAGCGGCCGATTCTCTTCATTATGATTCAAGAGGCTCATGAGGTCGGCTTTCGGCAGCTGATTCAACCGAGCGACGCAACACATTCGGACGGACTCCCGCAGTTTTTCAACTGCCTAGGCGGTCTCAGCCACCGCGACCACGTAGTTCTTGCCGTAGTACTTGGCGCATTTTGGACACGTCGTGTAGAAAAAATGGGTCGTCTTTACCGCTTTTCCCTGACCGTTAACGTGTGCTTCCATCTTCTGGCGCCAGCTTGGTACTTCCCGATACGGTCCCTCAAAAACCTTGGTCAAGTAGTTGCCGCTCAGGCGGACCATTTCCTGGTCAGGGACCTCCTTGATGACCGAGAAATAGTGTTCTCCAGACCAAGCTGAGGGATCGTGGCTCAATACGATAAAGTCGTCGTCGCTGTGAGCGTCAGCGCTCTCTATCGCAGCAAAGGTTTTCTCGAAAACACTCCCCATGTTCAGGGGTATATGAAAGAGACTCCTTGTTTTCGATCGTACAAAGAGCTTCTCTCTGAAATGAAGTTCCTGATCATCCCACTCTCGAGGGTCGAAACGAGGGCAGCAACCTGTTGGGTTATCTGTCATATCGTACGTCGGCAGTGCGTTAACCTCCATCGCTCGCTCCTGATTCTCCCGTTCGTAGACTAATAACTTAGCTCTCGATCCGTCGCCTCGAATATACGGCGTTAGACGTAGCTCCGCGCCCGCAATCAGCGGGTCGGCGGGTCGGCGGGCTATCGCTGCCAGACGAGGCCAGGAATATATCACCTGACCTTCGACCATCTACCTCGAAAGCGGTCGTCGGGCTCTAGTGATGGTATCTGGCTGGCAGCGATAACGAGCGAGCACAATCGAGCCGGCTAGTATTTGAATACCGCCGTCGAGTGGTTTATTTTGCTACGACCGTGGCGTCCCTCGTTTCTGGCACATAATAGTGTGCGTTGAGCATCAACAAGATTACGGTGACGAGATGCAGGATAAGTGGAAGCTGGCTGTCTTTATGCTGCTCGCGGCGCTATGTGCTTCTCGTGCATCCGCGCAGATCGAGGTCTATACGCCGCCGCAGGCGGCAGCCGAGCGCGGGGACTGGACAGAGCGAATCGGTGAACTCCTTCCGGAAGGCGTAGAAACCCGTGCAGAAGCGAGAGCGCGTCTTGCCGCATACGAGCCCGATCCCGTCGCAAAACCCATACCGCGCACGCCGTGGGACGGTAAGCCAGATTTCTCGGGTGTGTATTGGCCCGACTCGATCGTGACGCCGCCGCCGGTACCGCTCGAATCGCTGTACCGTCCGCAGGCACGCGAATACAGAGAAGCCGGCGGCGCTGCCACCGGTCTGATCGACTGGCGCGGCATCGACACGCCGCTCTTTCATTGCTGGCCGCGACCGCCCGTCAGGGGCTCGATGGCCGGGACGGTCCAACTCGTATCCGTGCCGGGCTATCTACTGATGTTCAGCGACGGAATTGGCAACTTCCGGATCATCCCGATCGTCGACGAGAACGATCCCCAACCGAGCACACCCCATGAGCCATCGTTTCAGGGCTCGTCGGTCGGCCACTGGGAGGGCGACACGCTCGTCGTCGAGGTAACGAACTTCAACGGCAGGCCCTGGCTCGGCCCGGCCCAGCCCCCGGATAGACCGCCGCAAACCTCGTCCGAC
>JAOTTJ010000444.1 GCA_029864465.1 Gammaproteobacteria bacterium
TACCACCGGGATCTTCGCTCACATGACCTACGATCTGAACGACGACTGGACGTTGGCGGTCGGTGGGCGCCAGACGAGTGAAGACCGCATCTTCCATCAACTCGAGTTCAACTCCGTGACCGGTACCTGCCTGTACGACGACCCCAATAACCCTAATAATCCCCGTTCTATCCCGGGTGCGCCGCCGCCGACTGGCATTTGCAGGCCGGACTTTGCGCTGACCCGCGACGCGTTTACTGGCGGGTTCTACAACAACGCGCAAGCGAGCTTCGACGAGTTCACGCCGATGATGAGCTTCACGCGCCAGCTCGAGGGCGGTGATACGCTCGACAGCGGTTCGGTGTACTTCTCGTATTCCCAAGGGTTCCTCGCCGGTAGCTTCAACGACGAGCTGAACGTCGTGAGAGAGCCCGCGCTCGCACCGCTGGTCGCCTACGGTCCCGAGACCGTGGACAGCTACGAGGTCGGCTTCAAGGGTACGTTCCAGGACGGGCAAACGACTCTCAGAACCGCTCTGTTCTATATGGACTATCAGGACATGCAGCAGTCGGTCAACATTGACAATGCGGACGGCCGCTTCGGTCCCGATTCGCAGATCGAGGTCACGTCCAATGCTGCGAATGCCAAGATTCAGGGCTTCGAGGTCGAGCTGCGCACGCAGCCTTGGGACGGCGGCTTCTTGATGGTGGACCTGGCGTATCTCGACAACGAGTTCTCCGACTACTCATCGTTCGACATCGTCACTGGAGGCACGGACGATCTTTCGGGCCTGACGATCGCGGACTTCTCGCCGGATTGGACGCTGAACATGATGGTCGAGCATCAATTCGAGCTCGCCAACGGTGCGACGATCACACCGCAGCTGGGTATGTACTACCAGTCGGAGTACGACTTCCAGGGCGGCCTCCTACCTGGTGAGAGATCGGTGTGCTTCCAGGATGGTTACACGAAGCTGCGTGCGCGTGTGACCTATGAGCCCGCTAACGCCGACTGGCAGGCCTCGCTGTTCGGCTCGAACATCGGCGACGAGCGTTACTTGCAGATCTGCGGTACGGCTCGTTCGGGCGTGTTCGACTACCGTTATGGTGCTCCGTCTATCTGGGGTCTGGAGTTCAACTACCGCTGGGGTAGCTAGAGGCTCAGACGGCCTTGCCCGGGGCGACGCTTGCCGTCCGCCCCGGCAAGGCCTGACGAGGTGCGACTGATGGACGGCATCTCTGCGGAGATGCCGTCCTGTTTCTCTGGCAACAAAACGTTCACCGCGGCTTCAGTCCGCGCGCTGGCGTCAAAGCGCCTACGTCGGTTAATGATCGAGCGACCAAAGAATCCCCAGGGAACAAGAGGGAGATCTATGCGAAGTCTTGGCTTTTCACTGACTGCAGCCGCGATGCTGTTGGTATCGGGGGCGTCCCTAGCGCAAGCCTGGATCGAATACCGCAATCCCGGGCAGGGATTTGCCGTCAATTTCCCGGGCGAGCCCACGGTCGAGGAGTCTGTCTGGGAGTCCGAGTACGGGGCCCACCTGCCGGCACGCATATTCCGTGCCGAGACAGCGCGAGGTAACTACTCTGTCACGGTCGTCGATTACCGGGAGGCGGAGAGAATTCTTACCGAGCGAGCCGGGGACTGCCCGCAAGGTGCAGAGACCTGCTCCGGATCGATCGCGAGCACGGGCGCTGGCTACTGGCGCGTCGATATGCAGGGGTCCATGGTGTACGCCGCGTGGCAATTTCTGCAACGGGATACGGAGGCGACGCATTTCGGTTGGCACTTCCTGGATCTCGTCGAGGGGCTGCAGTTACAGCTCACCAACCCTGATCAGTCGCGTACGTTCGTGTCAATTAACTTGCATGCAGATCGCCTGTACGTCCTCGAGGCCACGGTGCCGCAGGGTCGTCGGGGCATGGGGTTGTTTCAGCAGTCGCTGCAATTTCTCGATGAGGACGGGATTCGGATTCGCTACGAACGTATCTATCATAACTCCGCCCCGCCGCCCGCCCGTCTACCCCGTTGAGCATGTGATCCACCGAGATCGCTAGAGTTCGCAAATAGGAGGATGAACATGCCGCTCAAATCTCAAGCCTGTGTGGCAATCGCCTTGTTGACTGGGGCGTCGCTGGTTTGGGGACACCATTCCCATGGCAACTACGTTAAGGAGTTCGTAGACCTCGAAGGCGTCGTGACGGAAGTCGCTTTGATTAATCCGCATTCGTGGGTCTTCATCGACGTCGAGGACGACACCGGCCAGACGGTCGAGTGGGCGCTCGAAGGCACCAATCGCGGCGTGCTCGAGCGCTTGGGCGTGACTCCCCAGAGCATCGGTCCCGGCGACCGCGTCAAAGCGCGCTGCCATCCGCTAAGAGACGGAGGGGCAGGCTGCCTCCTCGGATTCCTGCAGGTCGAAGACAGCGCCGTTATCGACTGGGACGGCCACGATGCCAAGCCCGTCAATGACGGATTTTTCGATGGGCAGTAGAGGCTAACCGATGCGGCGAGCCGGAGGCATCCTGTGCAAGCGACTTGCAGCCGCGGCAGCCGTTGCCGCAATCGTCATAGTGCA
>JAOTTJ010000445.1 GCA_029864465.1 Gammaproteobacteria bacterium
AGATAGACACCAACGATCTCAGCGCAGCCATTCACGGTCGCTCGCCTGACGAGCTCGTTCAATACCTCCTCTTCGACTTGACGCTTGAGGACGCGGCAGCTCATGAGCCAAGTGTCTATCGTCATCCTGTCTCCGTCGATATGCGCGATCGCAATGGCGATCAGCCCATGATCTCCGAACCGATCGGCTAGCCTAACCGAAAAGCAAGTATGCTCGGGGTCGTCTATGAGTGCCGTCACCTCAGCCTCGGTCCGGCGTCGCGTCGTGAGATTGAACTGGTTGCTCTTGTTGATGAGCTGAGCGAGCCGTGGCACGTCGAGACTGTTGAAATCGTTGACGAGCGCTTTCATCTCCAGAGACTCGAGATACGCATCCATGTCCACAGCCGATGCCAACAGACCCTTACGCTCTTGCTCGGAGTGATATTGCTCCGTGCGTTTGGCGTCATCGGCCGTGACATTCAACGGCTCGAACTGCCTACAGTCTCTGAGGATCGTGCCGTACTGCGCCGGATCCGGACCGAGATGAATCGACATGACTTCCGGCGCGAACTGTCGCACGATCTCGACCTCCGCCGCGTTGTCGTCGACGAAAACGAAGCTGTCGAGACCCAGATTCAGGTCTACTGCCATACGGCGAATGTTGTCTGCTTTTGGATCCCAGTTTGCTACGAAAGCCGAAAAATCCGACATGCGCAATACCATTTCCGGATGCTTCTCGAATGGCTCGATAGCCTTATCGTGATCGTTCTTGCTGCAGACCGCGAGCAGAACGCCCCGTTCCTTCAGTGATTTCACGTAGCGCTGAAATGCTTTGTAGGCTTCCCCCCGTGGCGACGTATCGCCGATCTCGATACCTTCGAGACCATCGTCACCGATAACGCCACCCCAGAGAGTGTTGTCGAGATCGAGCACGAGGACCTTCTTCGGCGGCCGGCGCAAGCCGACGACGATGTTGGCGAGCTCTCTAGCAAGATCGACTAGCAAATGGGGTGAGCCCGGCTGCTTACTCTCGAACCACGCGCGCTCATCCTCGGTGTTGATGGCCCCGCGCCTGTTCGTAAGGAACTCGAGATCGCAGATATGCAAATAGGCCGGCGCGCCAAGCCCGAGCTCGAGATTGACGTACTTGCGGAAGCTCCAATCCGAACCCATTGTCCGTCCGCGGAATGGACCGATATCGTGCCGACCCGGTAACGGAAAATTGGCAAGCACGACCTCACACTGGCTGTGATCGTGTGCGGCGGCACAGAGACCGAGCAGATGCTCGACGAGGCTTTGCGCCTCAGTCTCCAGAACGTCCCGGGCGTCGAGCACGGACCCGGACGGCGTCGCCAGACGTGGGGACGGTAGCATGCACAGCACGCTCGGGCCGAACGCATGCAGTGGACTGTTCTCATCGGTAACTTCGGCCGTGTAGTTATCGTAGTCGCCTGAGAACAGATTCGCGGGAACGCCCAGCGTGTCGAGATAGTGCTCGAGCAGCTCGGATAACGGATACAGGCTGTAGCCGCCCACGAGACCGAGATTGATCGGATCTGGCAGCTTGCCTGGGCGCACCAAGCCGCGCGCAATCGCCTTGCGGCGCAGCGACGAACAAAACAACAGCTGCTCGAACGTGCTCGCCGCCATCGTGCTGTCGTCGAGCCGCAACCAGAATGACGAATCGCCGCTGAGCAGCAGTCGCTTGATGTCTTGAATTTCGGCGCGCGCGTCCATGCGATCCATCTATGTGGTTTCGCGAAAATTGGCTGTCAAGTATACACGCGCGCCATCGGCTAACCGGCGCAGCTGTTCACATATTGCAGAGCCGTGTCGTGTCGCTTCACCGTGCCACGCCAACTATCGAGGCTCGTTCGGCGCAAACAGTATCGAAGCCGCCGTTGTGACCCCCTATTGCCTCGTGGCAGACTTCGAGGCCAACCGCGACGGCCAGCATTGAGGGGAGCATCCGATGCGAATAATTACCATTTTTCTCGTGGCCGCAGCATTCGCCGGACCCTGTGTCTCGGCACAGGAAGTCGATGCCCGCGCAGCGTTGCTTGCTTCCATCGAGGCCATGGGCACGAACGGCGTGAGAACCGTGGAGTACTCGGGCTCGGGGTTCAGTTCCCGAATCGGCCAGCAGTTCGCCGTAGATGTCGGCTGGCCCAGCTACGAGGTTGCGGATTACACGCGCCGCATCGACTACGCGGCGGGCTGGTCGCGCGAAGACTATATCCGCCGCCAGGGCAACTATCCGACCTTTGGCCGCACGCCAATGCCCGAGGAGCACGTCACGGCGATCGTCCATGGCGAGCATGCCTGGGACATTCGCAACGATGCGCCCGTGCCGCTCACACGCCCCTATCTCGACGGCATTCCCTTCGACGAGCTGCGCCAGCTCGAGCTCGCGGTAACGCCCCACGGATTTCTCAAGGCGGCTCTGGCAGCGGACGATGCAACGGCCATTCGCATGACCTATGTCGGTGCGTCGGACTTCGGGCTGTCACAGTTCGGCCGCACAGTGACGATCGTCTCGTTCACGTTCCTCGACAAGTACCGCATCAACGGCACGA
>JAOTTJ010000091.1 GCA_029864465.1 Gammaproteobacteria bacterium
ACGGCTTTATCGGCTCGTACCCGAACAACGGCATGGCCGACGACGGAGCGGTCAGCGTCATCGATCACGTCGGCATCGGCGTGCCGGACGTTGCCGCAACGGTCGAGCTTGCCCGCGAACTCGGTGGAGAGATTCGCACAGAGCCGCAACAAGGAATTACCGCGCCTGTCATTGCGCACATCACCGATCCCTGGGGTGGTCGTTTCGAGCTGCTGCAGGACGACGTCTACACGGGCGTCAACCATATCCATTTATATGCTTCGGACGCCGATGCGATGCGCGACTGGCTTCTCGAGGTCTTCGGCGGCGAATACAACGAAGCACGCGGCCAGGGACGCTTTCACGCAATCCTTTACGACAGTGTTTGGTTTTTGATCAGTCAGGCAGAGCAACAGCGTTACGCGAGCCGCTACCGCACGACCGACCACATCGGTTTCCGCGTCCCGTCGCTCGACGAGACGTGGGAAGCATCGACCGCCACGGGCTACGAGCCGTATTTGCGGCGCGCAAACCCGCCCGGTGGCGACCTGATGTTCATCGAGGGTCCCGACGGGCTGCACATCGAGCTGACGGAGCCTGCGCCCTGACTGAGCGCAGATAGGCTGTTCGAGCCGGCACGCTTCGCGTCCGGCTCCAAACCAGGGACGGTTATTCGCCGGCGAGGAAAATCCTGCCTGTCTCGGGCGAGCAGCCGCCCTCGGGCATGCGCGTGCCGCAGTGGATGATCCGGCCGCCTTCGCGCGCGAGCGCACCGAAGTTACGCCCGTCTCGCAATGGATTGAGGTTCACGTTGATGATCGTGCCGACCGGAAAGGCGTCGATCGTGACACCACGGCGTGCAATCTGAGCCGCCGGACCCGTCTCGATGCCCCAGGCCACGGGCTCGCCGTTCTCGTTCAACATCACCTCGCCATCATCTCCTAGCACCTCGAAGATGAGCTGCGCGTGATTCGCGCCCGGAATGAACTGCCTGAGCTTGCCTGTGAACGTGCGCGTCGTGCGCGAGTCGTACATCGCAAACGAGTGATGCGATTGCGCTGGCGCGGCCAGCAACAAGCCACTCAACGCCGCGGCAATCAGTAACGCGCCCCAGCGCTGGCTTCGATTCAATTCGTTCGTCGATCTCATGACTTGCCTCTCGCCGTCGTCGGCATGGCTACTCGGCCGGACGCTCCCAACCCTGCTCGAAATGCTGTTCCCAGTTCTTCGCCCACGGTCGGCTGTAAAAATCGATGTAATCCTCGTCCAGAAAGATTCGCTGTGTGGGCCGGCCGTCCGGCCCATTGAGGATCTGGCTCATCGTGCGGCATTCGATGAACGTATACCGTTGCTCGGGATCTGACGGCTCGGCGGTCGCGTTCCATGGCGTGACCGTATGCAGCGGCTGCATGAATGCTTCCTCGTCGTAGAACGTCGCCTCGACGATGAGTCCGTCACCAGCCTCGTTCGGACGAATGACCTCGATGATCTCCAGCGAGCTGCTGAACTCGAACATCGAATGCGACAGCGTCCAGCCTTGAACGTTCGCCGTCCACGCGACGAGCGTGTCGCCGTGCCAGAATCCGACGGTCTCACCATACCACTGCGGCACGAGCTGGGCGTGCTCGGCACCCGTGAGGATTTTGCGGATGAAATTGTCGGCGACGCCGCTCAGAAATTGCACCTGATTCGGTGTGACGAGCACCTCGATGTCGCGGATCGCAAACTCCGACCACCAGCGCATGAGGCCTTCCGGATAGCAGAACGACGCGTTCCACTGCGGCGAGTTGCTCACGGCCTCGTGATAATTCATTTGCGTCATACGCGCGCGATACTCGGGCGTGAGTAACGAGATCATCGTCGCCGTCTGTAGATTGCGGCCGTAGATCCACTGCTCCTCGCGCGCGCCACGCACGTACCAGCCGTCCCAGGCCGGGGCCGTGTCGCGGGTATGCTGCGTCGGGCCGCCATCGGCCTCGGCTCGCTCGCGTAGCGCCGCGTAATGCTCGGCCGCGGTCGCGTAGGCGGTTGGGCTGATGATGTCTTCGACGTCGCGATCGAGCGTGCAGTCGCCCCACTCGCCGATGCGCTCGTCGCGCCACATATCTGTGAGCTGGCGCGGTGTGTTGCAGCGCGCATAGCGCGGATCCGTCCAAAGCTCGCGGTCGAAGTAAAAGTTCTCGGTCGTGAAGAGGTCCACGGCCAGCGGCGTGGTACCGGCGGGCGGCTGTTGTGCAATGGCCGTGCCCGCAAGCACGATTGCAGCTACCGTCGTCACGGTCGATCTGAGCCAAAAAACCTGCAACGCTTGTCCGCCCCCTGCACCCGGCATCCAATGAATCACCCGAAAACTATAGCACCCGCGCAACGGCGCCGGTAATCGGGCCGGCACAGCTCATAGAGACAATACGCAACGCCACACAGCGCTCGGAAGGTTCTGTTATCGTTGCCGGCACGCACCCGCAGAAGTTCAGAAACGCTCTCATGACCGCACCCGAGTCCGAGCATTCCTCACACTGCCGCCACGCGCATCACGACGAGCCGCACCTGCGGACCGCTGCGCAGGCGACGTACACGTGCCCGATGCACCCCGAGGTGATACAGCAAGGCCCCGGCGACTGCCCGAAGTGCGCTATGGCGCTCGAACCGGTCGTGCCGACGGGACTTGGCGTAGCAACGCGTTGGATCTGCCCGATGTGCCCGAGTGTCGGTGAGCCCGAGCCTGGCAGCTGTCCGCACTGCGGCATGGCGCTCGAGCGTTCATCGCCGGTACTCGCGACAACGAAGACGCAATGGACCTGCCCGATGCATCCGGAGATCGTCCGAGACGGGCCCGGCGACTGTCCAATCTGTGGCATGGCCTTAGAGCCGACGACGGTCAGCGTCGAGCAGCCCGAGGATCCGGAGCTCGCGGATATGACGCGCCGATTCTGGTTCGCGGCCATGTTGAGCGTGCCGGTCGTGCTGCTCGCCATGGGCGACATGTTGCCTGGCCAGCCGATCTCCGCGCTGATCTCGTCGCGCTGGCGCGCACTGCTCGAGCTCGCCCTGGCTACACCCGTGTGCATCTGGTCGGCATGGCCATTCTACCTGCGCGCCGCGGCGTCCGTGCGCAACGCCAGCCCTAACATGTTCACGCTGATCGGGCTCGGCGTCAGCGTCGCCTATTTATATAGTGTCGTCGCGACGTTGCTGCCTGGCGTCTTTCCCGACTCGTTTCGTCATGGCACGGGCGAGGTTGCCGTCTATTTCGAGGCCGCCACCGTCATCGTCACGCTGATCCTGCTCGGTCAGGTGCTCGAGCTGCGCGCCCGCGGTCGAACGAGCGCAGCGGTCCGTGAGCTGCTCGAGCTCGCACCGAGCATGGCGCGGATCCTGCACGACGATGGCAGCGAGGCGGACGTGCCGCTCGATCGCGTAGCGGCCGGAGACAAGTTGCGTGTGCGCCCTGGCGAAAAAATTCCTGTCGATGGCATCGTCCTCGAAGGCACAAGCACCGTGGACGAGTCGATGGTCACGGGCGAGCCAGTTCCCGTGAGCAAGGCGCAAGGCGACAGCGTCGTCGGTGCGACGATCAACGGCACGGGGGCACTGACGATGCGCGCCGAGAAGGTCGGCGCGGACACGCTACTCGCGCGGATTGTACAGATGGTCGCCGAAGCACAGCGCAGCCGCGCACCGATTCAGAAGCTTGCCGATGTCGTAGCCAGCTATTTCGTGCCGGCCGTTATCTTGGCGGCGGTCGTGACGTTCGCAATCTGGGGCACGATCGGGCCGGAGCCGCGCATGGCCTACGCGATCATCAACGCCGTCGCCGTGCTCATCATCGCCTGCCCGTGCGCACTCGGACTCGCGACACCGATGTCGATCATGGTCGCGACGGGCAGGGGCGCAACGCTCGGCGTGCTGTTTCGTAACGCCGAAGCCATCGAGATCATGCGCAAGGTCGATACGCTCGTCGTCGACAAAACAGGGACGCTGACTGAAGGTAAACCGAAGCTCGTCACGGTATTGCCCGCGGTAAGCGTGGATGAAGCCGCCCTGCTCCGTCTTGCGGGCACACTCGAGCGCGGCAGCGAACATGCTCTGGCTGCGGCGATCGTTGCCGGCGCGCTGGAGCGCGGTGCGAAACTCGGGGAGGCCATGGATTTTCAATCCGTCACAGGCAAGGGAGTCGAAGGTCACGTGGACGGCATGACCGTTGCGCTCGGCAACCGCGCGCTCATGGAAGACCTTGGGATCGAGTTCGGGGACTTGCGCGAACAGGCAGAGACGCTGCGCAGCGAGGGACAGACCGTCATGTTCGTCAGCATCGACGGGCGCCCAGCCGGTTTGCTCGGCGTGGCCGACCCGATCAAGACGAGCACGCCCGAAGCAATTCAAACACTGCGCCGCGAAGGCCTGCGCATCGTCATGCTGACGGGCGACAGCGCAACGACGGCCCAGGCCGTGGCCGAGAAGCTCGGCATCGACGAGGTTATCGCCGAGGTGCTGCCCGAGCAGAAGGTTGCCGCCATCAAGCGGCTGCAGCTCGATCGCACCGTCGCCATGGCCGGCGACGGTATCAACGATGCGCCGGCGCTGGCGCAGGCCGACGTTGGGATCGCCATGGGCACGGGCACGGACATCGCTATGGAGAGCGCTGGTGTCACTCTCGTCAAAGGTGACTTGTTGGGTATCGCGCGTGCGCGGGCGCTGAGCCGGCGCACGATGAGCAACATCAAGCAGAACCTGTTCTTCGCCTTCGCCTACAACAGCCTCGGCGTGCCAATCGCGGCAGGTGTTCTCTACCCGTTCATCGGACTACTGCTGAGCCCGATGATCGCCGCTGCAGCCATGAGCTTGAGCTCGGTCTCCGTCATCACGAACGCGTTGCGGCTCAGAACGGCGTCGATCTAAGACCTCTCGGCGCTCGTCAACGACGGAATTCGCCGGGTAACGTCTCCGCGAACAGCAAGCAAGCGAGGCTCTGATCGGTGAGCGCGAATCCGTCAGCCACTGGGCCTGGCGAGCGAGCATCGGCCGTCGAGCACACGAGATGCCACGCGCCGCGCTTGCCGACGCGCGGCAGCTCGAATTGCAGGGGCTCGCGAGTCGGATTACAGATGACGGCAACGGCCTGAACGTCGTCGGCAACGAAGCGCTTGCGGCGCGTATCGCAAATCATCATGGTAATCGCGGCGTCGTCTCGCCAGTCGTCTGCGGCAAGCCGGCGCCCATCCGGAGTGAGCCAATCGATGTCGGGGTACCCGGCCGCATTTCGCGTGCGTCCGTGCAGATGCCGGGATTGGCGCAGCAGCGGTAGGCCGCGGCGCAAACGGATCAACGTCTGCACCTGAGCGAGAAACTCGGGGTCCCGATCCAGGCCCGCCCAGTCGATCCAACCTGTCTCATTATCCTGCGCATAGGCGTTGTTGTTACCGGCTTGAGAGTTACCGATCTCGTCGCCCGCAAGCAGCATCGGCGTACCCTGCGATAGGAGCACGGTTGCGAGCATATTGAGCCGCTGACGCCGGCGAATCGCGTTGATCGCCGCATCGTCGGTCTCCCCTTCCACACCGTAGTTGCTGCTGTAGTTATGCTGATGGCCGTCGCCGTTGTCCTCGCCGTTGGCCTCGTTGTGCCGGTGCTCGAAGCTGACGACGTCGGCCAGCGTGAATCCGTCGTGCGCCGCGACGAAGTTCACCGAGGCCCACGGGCCGCGGCCGCTGAGCTCGAACTGCTCGGCCGACCCGAGATAGGCATGCGCGAGATCGCCGAGCTTTTCGGGGTCGCCGCGCCAGTACTGGCGCACCGTGTCGCGATAGCCGTCATTCCACTCGGCCCACGTGCGCGGAAAATGGCCCAGCTGGTAACCGCCCGGACCGATGTCCCAGGGCTCGGCAACGAGCTTGACCCCGCCCAGCACGGGGTCTTGCCCGAGCTCGAGGAAGAACACGTGCTCGCGTTCGTAGCCCGTCGCAGTTCTACCGAGGATCGGCGCGAGATCGAAACGAAAACCGTCCGCACCCATCTCGGTCATCCAGTAGCGCAAGCTCGCCAGGATCAGCTCGCGCACTTGCGGCTGGTCGATGTTCAGCGTGTTGCCGCAGCCTGTGTCGTTGATGTATTGGCTCGGGTCATCCGGAAGCACGCGGTAATAGCTAAGGTTGTCGATGCCGCGAAACGACAGCGTCGGGCCGAGCTCGCTTCCCTCCGCCGTATGGTTGTAGACGACGTCCAGAATCACCTCGAGGCCCGCATCGTGGATCGCGTCGATCATCTCGCGGCAGTCCGAGATGCCGGTGTCCAGATACCGAGGCTCGGGAGCGAAGAAGGCGATCGTGTTGTAGCCCCAGAAATTGCGCAAGCCTCGGACCTGCAGGAACTGTTCGTCGAGATAGGCCTGAATCGGCATGAGCTCGACCGTGGTAATACCCAACGCCTTCAGATAGCGCAGCACGTCACCGTTGCGCATGCCGGAGAACTTGCCACGATCCGCAGCGGGCATCTTCGGATACCGCATCGTGAAACCGCGCACGTGGGTCTCGTAGACGATTGTCTCGGCCCAAGGGACGCGAATGCGATCGCGCGGCCGCGGCTGCTCGCCGACGACCACGGACTTGGGCACGTATGGCGCGCTGTCCGTCGTGCTCATGCGGGCGCCATCACTCGCATGCGCCGCATCGTCGAAGCCAAAGACCGCCGGAGACCAGCGCATCGCTCCCGCTAGCGCCTTGGCGTACGGGTCGAGCAGCAGTTTATTCGGGTTGAAGCGGTGTCCGGCAGCGGGATCGTACGGCCCATGGACGCGAAATCCGTAACGCTGGCCGGGTCGGCAACCAGGTACATAGCCGTGGAAGACACCGTCGGCTTGGGCCGGAAGCGTATAACGCGCGGTCTCGCGATCAGTTGCATCGAGCAAGCAGAGCTCGACGGCTTCGGCATGGCCGGAGTACAGCGCAAAATTGACGCCTTCGCCATCCCAGCTCGCGCCAAGCGGCTCATGACTGCCGGGCAGGATCACAGCTCGACCGGGTCCAGCTGCCAGATCTCCCGATTGTAATCTCGCATCGTGCGGTCAGTGGAGAATCGTCCCGATGCGGCCGTATTCAGGATACTCATGCGCGTCCAGCGCGGGAGGTCGAGGTACGCGAGCTCGGCGCGCCGTTGCGTGTCGACGAAGGAGCGAAAATCCGCCGCTGTCATCCACGGATCGTGCGGATTCTTGATCGCGTGCAGGATCGCTTCCATGATCCCGGCCTCTACGCAATTGAAATCGCCGTGCTCGAGGCGCTCCATGACACGCAGCAAGCCTGGGTCGCCACGAATGATCCCCTCGGGATCATAGCTCTGGCGCAGAACCTCGATTTCCTCGACGGTCAGACCGAACAGGAAGAAGTTCTCGTCTCCGACGGCCTCACGGATCTCGATATTGGCACCGTCGAACGTGCCGATCGTCACGGCGCCGTTCATCATGAACTTCATGTTTCCGGTACCCGAGGCCTCTTTGCCAGCCGTGGATATTTGCGCCGACAGATCCGCGGCCGGGCAGATCACCTCCATCGTCGAGACGTTGTAGTCGGGCACGAAGACGAGCCTGAGTCGGCCCTCGGTATCGGGATCCGCATTGATGACGCGCGCGGTTTCGTTGATGAACTTGATGATGTTCTTCGCCATGAAGTAGCCGGGCGCCGCCTTTCCGCCGACGATGATGGCCCTCGGAGGGCTATCGGCTGCTTCGCCCCGTTTGATGCGATCGTAGAGGTGGATCGCATGCAGACAGTTCAGTAACTGGCGCTTGTACTCGTGGATGCGCTTGACCTGCACGTCGAACAGCATATCGGCATGCAATGCGATACCGGTCCTCGACTCCACCAGTGCCGCAAGCCGCCGTTTGCCCGCGAGCTTCGCGGTGCGCCAGCGTTGCTGGAAATCCGCATCGTCTGCGAGCGGCTCTAGCTCACGCAAGCGCTCGAGATCCGTGACCCAAGCATCGCCGATCCGATCCGTAACCAGCCCCGAGAGCGCGGGGTTGCAGGCGGCGAGCCAGCGCCGCTGTGTGACACCGTTCGTCTTGTTGTTGAACTTCTCTGGCCAGAGCTCGGCGAAATCGCGGAACAGGCCCTCTCTGAGCAGGCGTGAATGAAGCTCGGCGACGCCGTTGACCGAGAAGCTGCCGACGATCGCCAGATAGGCCATACGAACAACCGGATGATCGCCCTCCTGGATCAACGACATCCGTCCGACTCGCTCGAGATCCCCCGGCCAGCATTGCTCGACCTCTGCGAGAAACCCGGCGTTGATCTCGTAAACGATCTCCATGATCCGTGGGAGCATCTGGGACATCATCTCGACCGACCAGCATTCGAGCGCTTCGGGCAACAGGGTGTGATTCGTATAAGCCATGACCCGCCGCGTGATGACCCAGGCATCGTCCCAGTCGAGCCCATGCTCATCGACGAGCAAACGCATGAGCTCAGGTACCGCGATCGCCGGATGCGTGTCATTGAGCTGATAGCAGTTTTTCGCCGCGAAGTGCTCGAAGTGATCTCCGTGGCGCTCGGTCCATTGGCGCAGCGAGTCCTGCAAGCTCGCCGACGCGAGAAAATACTGTTGGCGCAGGCGCAGGCCCTTGCCACTTTCACTGGCATCATTCGGGTAGAGCACCATCGTGATGTTCTCGGCGTCGTTCTTCGCCGCGACCGCCTGCGTGTAACTGCCCGCATTGAACTCGTGCAGATTGAATTCGTCCGTGGCCTTGGCGGACCACAGGCGCAGTGTATTCACGATGCCGTTTCGGTAGCCGGGTATTGGAACGTCGAACGGCACGGCGAGGACCGGCCGGGTATCGACCCAGCGCGTCTGTTCATTGCCGTGCTCGTCTGCGTAGACCTCCTTGCGCCCGCCGAAGGTCACGGTCTGGGCGAGCTCGTAACGCTCGATCTCCCAGGGAAAGCCTGCGCGCAGCCACGGGTCGGGCTCTTCGATCTGGTGACCATCGTCGATGCGCTGCCTGAACATGCCGTACTCGTAACGGATACCGTAGCCGATCACGGGCAACGACAGCGTTGCGCAGCTGTCGAGAAAACACGCGGCGAGCCTACCGAGTCCGCCGTTGCCGAGACCCGCATCGTGCTCGCTCTCGAAAACCGAGGCTAGATCGACGCCGAAATTTTGTAGCGCGGCTTCCGACTTGTCCTCGACGTCGAGATTCAGCAACGCATTCTTGAGCAGCCTGCCCATGAGGAATTCCAGCGACAGATAGTGGACGCGGCGCTGATACGATCGCTCGACGGCGACCGTCGATTGTATCCAGCGATCCATGAGACGATCGCGGACGGCGTAGACGAGCGCTTCGTAGACGAAGGGCGACGCCTTGTGGATAGCGCGCCGGCCCAGCGTGCGGCTGAAGTAACGCACGAAGTCCTCGAGAATTGCCTCAGGACCCATTTCCGACGCCGGCGCCCGCGTGAGCATGATAGCGCCGGTGTTGTTCGATTCGCGGTGATCTGCTGACATGCGCTCTCTCAGCTCGGGGCTACGGTCGGACTCAGCATGATCGTCGCCAGCGGCGGCAGCGTGAGGCGCAACGAGTATGCCCGACCGTGCAAGGGCTCGGCCAACGCTACGACCGATCCCTGGTTGCCGAGCCCGCTGCCACCGTACTCGCGCGCGTCGGTATTCAAGATCTCCTGAAAGACCCCGCCCTGTGGTACGCCGATGCAGTAGGCTTCGCGCACCACAGGCGTGAAGTTCGTAACCACGACGACAAAGTCCCCATTATGGCCGCGGCGTAACCACGAGAACACGCAGTTGTCTCGATCGCTCCAGTCGATCCACTCGAAGCCCGCGCCGTCGAAATCTTTCTCGTAGAGCGCGGACGTCCGACGGTAGATGTGGTTGAGATCGCGCACGAGTTGCTGCATACCCGCATGCAGCGGCTCACGGCATAGATGCCAGTCCAGTGACCGCTGGTGGCTCCACTCTCGCCGCTGCGCGAATTCGTTTCCCATGAACAGCAGCTTCTTCCCAGGATATCCGTACATATAGCCGTACAGGGCCCGAAGATTCGCAAACTTCTGCCACTCGTCGCCGGGCATCTTCTCGAGCAGCGAACCTTTACCGTGGACGACCTCGTCATGCGACAGCGGTAGAACGAAGTTCTCGTCGAACGCGTAGATGAGGCCGAAAGTTATGCGCTCGTGATGGTAGCGACGGTGCACGGGATCCTCGCGCATGTAAGCCAACGTGTCGTTCATCCAA
>JAOTTJ010000446.1 GCA_029864465.1 Gammaproteobacteria bacterium
CGAGGCAAAGGTAATCATCGAGATCTGGCGTAAACACTACAACGAGGTTCGACCCCACTCGAGCCTCGGCTATCTAACACCACGGGAGTTCATCAACAGCGGAGCCGTTCTCCAATAATCAGTGGTCCGAAGAAAGCAGGCAGGTCACTATACCGGGACGCACTGCATCAGATAATCCCAAAATTCCTGTGAGAACCTGTCGCTGTTCAGTTTCGATTGTCCCTCTTTGCTATCAGGATCACACATGGTTCTCTGGTAGCGGCTCCATTCTGCATCACCGAGTCTGCCGTAGTGGCGAGCGAAGTAAGCTCTTTCAAAAATCTGGGTAACTGCGACAGATGCATGTCGGCCGATTAGCCAATCAATCGGGTCAATGCTCTCGCGATCGGTCGCCCCGAGGTGACCACGCTCCCACTGATCGACCGCTACGTCGTCCTACGGGCGAGTCAAAAAGACTTCATCGCCGGCCCGCGACTCAAATCGTTTACGGAAGCGGCGGAGTGGAAGCGGGTGGTCTGCGGTGACGTGTGAGCTGCTCGTACGCGTAGGCCAACCCAATTATTTCTCCATCGTCGTACGGTCGTCCCATAAACGTGATACCTACCGGAAGGTCATCGTCCGTAAAGCCGGCGGGAACGACGATCGCGGGGACATATACCAGGAATGTATTGATGTGTGGGATGCCTTTCGTATTGACGAAGGGTGGGTTGACTCCATCTTCGATCAACGTCGGTTGGTGTTCGACGGCCTTGTACACGATGGCATCTAGGTCGTTGTCCGCCATGATCTTCAGGAAGCTCACCATGAGCTCATGCCGCGCGTTCAGATAGGCGTAGTGTTCCGCTTGATGCGGAGCGGCGAGGAAGCGGCTCTGAGCGTATCCGGTAATCTGGCCAAAGTCCGCCGACTCGACCATCTCCTCGATCGAAGCGAAGGGCGAGCTGGCACTTCTTTCGAAATAAACCCTGAACGCTGCCTCCGCCTCGGTCGGACTGCGCGCGCGCTTGCTGAGCAGCTCTGTCAGGTTCGGAATCACGACAGGGTCGACCAAAATCGCCCCTGCAGCGTCCAGCTCGCTGACAGCTTGGTCGAAACGAGCGGTCACTTTCGCGAAGTCTTCCGACTCGGGTTCCGAACCTACGCCGATCGACTCGCGCAATATGCCAAGTCGCGCGCCCCTCAAGCCCTGTCGATCCAGGAACATCGTGAAGCTGTCTGGAATATGGCCGACGCCGTGAGCCGTTAGAGGATCTGCGGGATCGTAACCGACCATTGCATCCAACAGAATCGCTAAGTCTGTCACGGTGCGCGCCATCGGCCCGAGATGCCCGGTGACCTCCGGCCAGCCTGCGAAGACTCCGTTTCTGCTTACCAGACCGGCGCTCGTCCGCATCCCCACAATCATGTTCCAGGCGGCGGGTCGGCGAATCGATGCAAAGCCCTCTTGTCCGACCGCCACCGTCGCGAAGTTAGCTGCGACGCTCGCGCCAGATCCGCCGGATGAGCCACCCACCGTTCGCTCTAGATCGTACGGATTTCGAGTAGAGCCGAAGAGAGAGCCATGTGTATCGCCCCCGGCTAGCTCGCCGAGTGTCGCCTTTGCCAGAATGATCGCTCCGGCTCTCTTGAGTCTCTCGGTGACGAAAGCGTCCCTGTCGGGATAGTAATCTTGAAAGAGGATCGAGCCTAATGTGGTCGGCATTCCCGCTACGTCCATCTGATCCTTGACAATAATCGGAATCCCGTGAAGCGGACCCGCGAGACCGGAACTCTGGTACGCGGTGTCCAAGCGCTCCGCCTCCTCGAGAGCATCTGAATTAATGGTAATGATCGCGTTGATGCTTGGGCCCTGCTGATCGTAAGCTGCGATACGATCGAGATAGAGCTGAACGAGTTGGCGTGCTGTGAGCGTTCCGGACGCATATGCGCTGTGTACCTGTTCGATTGTCGTCTCGACGACGTTGAAGACTTCAGGCTGGCCTCTGCTGCCCGCAGGCAATAAACAAAGCAACATAAAAGTGAGCGCCATCGTTGAACTCACGGCGACGGGAGCCCCTCGGATTCCGCTAATTTTTCTCATGCCGAAATTGTGCATGGCCATTGCCTCCTATATCTTGGGCTCGGCTATTTTGGGCTCGACGTCGTTATCTGATGGTAGAGGGCGCCACGATAGACCCGGTGAACCCTCTGAAGGGGTTCGTCTGGACGATCAATGTGGAGACATAGCAGTTCGCCTCGTCGTCAGGCGGAAGCGGCTCTCCGAACTCAGCCATGTTCGCGGCACGCTCCGTCTCGCAGTCTGCCGCAAGCACCTCCAGGTCGAGATCCTCGATCATGTAGATACCGCTGCTGAGCCAGGCCAGATGACCGCGCTTCTCGGACCCCCGCAGTCCCAAGGGACTGCTTTCGACGCTTGTATTGTCCGCGCCCACCAATACGGGCCTGCGGTTGATCGTCCACTGCACGGCCCGTGAATCGATGCCGGGGCCGTTGGGCCGGAACTCTTCCTGACCGCCGTTGAAGTATTTCACTATCTCGTTGCGTGGATCGTCC
>JAOTTJ010000447.1 GCA_029864465.1 Gammaproteobacteria bacterium
TGCTGCTCGCTCGATCGTCTTGTCCAGCAGCAGATACTCATGCGGGGCGTGCGCGCCGTCGCCGACGGGACCCATGCCGTCCAGGGTGGCCGTGTACTGGCTCGTCGTGCTGCCATCGGAACCGCCTCCGGCCAGACCTTCGGTCAACTCAATGTCGAGGCTTCGGGCGATTTGCTGAGCCTGCATCCATAGCTTGCGATTGGCCTCGGTGCGCTCGAGCGGCGGACGGCCGATGAACCCATCGATAGCCAAGGTCACGCCCGGAGTCTCTGGTTCGATGGCGCGGATCTGCGACTCGATTCTGGCCGCGTCCTCATGGCTTGTCACGCGCACATCGATGACGGCTCTACTTTCCGGCGCAACGACATTGGGGCGGATGCCGCCATCGACGGTACCGACGTTGACGCTAATGCCTCTTCCGGGATCGTTCAATTCGAATAAGCGCTGAATGACGTGCGATAGCTCCAGTATGGCGCTGGCGCCGCTTCCGGGATCCAAGCCGGCATGCGCGGCTTTGCCTTTCACTCGGACCGTAAAACGCCCAACCCCTTTACGTGCGGTCTTGATCGCACCGTCGACACCCAGCGACGGCTCCATGACGAAGGCGCGCTCGACTCGTTGTGCTAGCAAGCGGACATACTTTCCCGATTCCCTGCTGCCTATCTCCTCATCTGAATTCAAGAAAACCAGCGGCGTGAGCTGAGGCAGCAGATCGAGGTCCCGAATGGCTCGTAGAGCAAAGACGATCTGCACGATGCCGCCCTTCATATCAAAGACGCCGGGCCCCTTAATGACGTTGCCTTCGACTGCGAACGGCATATTGACCAAGGTACCCATCGGCCAGACCGTATCGAAGTGGCCGAGTAACAACTGCCGGCCTGCGTTCCTTTCCCTGTGCTTGGGCCGCGCAAACAGGCTGCCGCCGCTGCTGCTACCGGCAAGCGCTCGGACATGGAATCCGAGTTGCGCAAATTCTTGCTGCAGGATCTGCTTGACGGGAAGCTGCGACGAGGCGACGGAGGAGGGCGACTCGGCCAGGGTCAAGGATTCGAGCAAACGAACCATTGCGCTGCTGTTTTCCGTCAGATATCGAACAACCCGGTCATCAGTTGGCATGACTAGGCTACCTCTCCATGCCCTCCGGCAGAGGGAAGCGATGCGTCTCTCTGATGCTTGCGAATCTCCAGGGGTGAACGTACGCCAACATCGGTGCATGGCGGATCATTTCTTGCTCATCTATCTCGGAGACGCGCAGAGCGCTCTTGTGCACATGCGCCGCCGTTATGGTGCCCGTGATGAGGCTGTTGTCACCGAATCCGTCGATGACTTTGAATAGCTCGCATTCGAGGAAGACGTAGCCATCCGCAACGAACAGCCCGTCTACCACTGTGGCCGGCCGCGTTTCGAATGCGTTCAGCACGGGTTTTGCATCGTCGGCACAGCGGGGTGAGGCCGCCAGGCTCGCATAGAGAATCTGCGAAGGGCGCGGATAGGTAACCGTAAAGACACGGGTTCGGTCTATGTTCCGGTACGTGCTGTGGCGGGGCGTACAGACAAAGCCGAAATAGTTGTCCCAGCTCATCGGCATGACCATGTGTTTGGGCGCGAAATCCGCGCGACCGTCCTCTTCCGTGGTTCCGATCAGGGCTATCGGAGCCACGAGAAAGAAGCGCTCCCATATGGGCATGTTTACGTCAAGGCTGATGAGGTCGTCTGACCGTGTGCGGTTCATCTGGTCTCCTGTCAAATCGAGCCCATCACCTACCGTCCAACTGCCCCCTGGCAGCGACAGCGCCCTCGTGATCATCATGATCGATCTACAGCCGAAAAGCATTATCGGAATGTACGTTTAGGCCGCAGCCGCAGCATCGGCCAAAATCCGTGTTGACGCGCATCCCTCATTCGTTCGAAGCCAAACGAGCACACATTGTCTCGAATCATCTTGACACGTTGTCGCTAATGCCCAGAACTATTCAGCTCAGGCACATACTGTCTAAATTGCTCCAGTGGCGTCGGCTTTGCCTCCATATCGAGCGCGTATGTGCCATCCAGGCTGCGCACGATAACTGCAACCGGCTTAATACTCGCGTACACGTGGCAGCCCATATTGGTCTTGCTGGTCTGCAGATCTATAGACTCTACGGCAATGAGCGTGACCGTGGCGTCACTGAATATTTCACGCGTGCGTAATGCGGCCATTTCTAACCCGGCACTCGCATGCGACTTAGCCCTTGCCAAACCGTTGGCGACAGCAGTAGCGCAATAGTCAGATAGATAATTCGCAGTGGAATGAGCCGTATGCTTCCGCTGCTGTCCATTTCTAGGGTCGCACCGAGGAATTCTGGCTCGACTTTGATCGACGCTTCATGAGCACTGGCAAGCGCTGCTGCAATCGGGCCAACGATAGCCCAAAGCTGCCCCGTGTCAGGCGGATCGCCTAGCCCTATGCGAATACGCACGCCTATGTTTTTCTTATCGATAGCGTGCCACAAGTCGCTAACGAATCTGATGATCCGGCGACGAAAAGCTTTGCTACGAATGGCGGCAAAGA
>JAOTTJ010000092.1 GCA_029864465.1 Gammaproteobacteria bacterium
GTCCGTGCCGCCGCCGAAGCCGGTCACCGTGCGCGTCTCGAACAGATACGGAATGTCGAGCTCGGTAAGCAAGTCCTGATAGCCTGGCGTCTGTGGGTCCAGGCGAACGGCAGAGGTCATGAGGCCGATGTCCCCGCCGACGATCGGGCCGTGAGTCATCTCGATGACGAATCGCTGGGGCTCGCCCAGGAAAGTGCGCGTCACCTCGGCATCGACGGGCAGGTTGTCGGGGATCTCCAGTTGCTCGATCGTCTCTGCCGGCACGCCAACCTCGATCGTCGCCGTGCTCGTTCGGTAGCCGCGGGCATAGTCGATGACCTCGATGTCGACCTCCCCTTCGGCGTTGGCCCGCTCGATGTCTGCGTTGACGCGCTGTGCGGTCATTTGGCCGAAGACCCACGGTGTTACGCCAAGCGCGAGCAGGACGATACCGGCGGCAAGGGCGAGTCTATTCATTGGGGTCTCCGGTCGGGGCGGGCGAGGCGGCCTATTTAATCCATCTTAATGCACGGATATCGGACCTGGCGCAAAGAGTTGTCGAGCGCCTCGACCTATACTGCGGATACGTCGAAATCAGGCTGATATTTCGACATATCTAGCGAACGGGTCGATTTTATCGACATTGGACCTAGATATGTCGAAAAAATGAGTAAATTTCGACATATTTGATCGACATGTCGATAGAATGTGTCGAAAAAATAGCAGAATTTCGACATATTTTTCGGATTGGTCGATCGGATCGACCGGTCTCGAGGATCCAGATTCGAGCAACGGAGGGTGCGCCCATGGCTTCATTCGACCCGAACGTCCCTTATAACGACCTGCCGGCCTTGCCGCCGCCGCTCGACGAGGTCGAGACGGCCAAGATTCTCAAGAAGTGCATCAGCTCGCGCGTCGCACTCGCAGAGCTGCGCCAGGCCGCCGAGCTCATCCCGAATTCGGCCGTGCTCGTTAACGCGCTGCCGCTGCTGGAGGCTAAGGCGAGCTCAGAGATCGAGAACATCGTCACGACGACGGACAAGCTCTTCGAGTTCATGGACGAGAGCGACAAGCGCGCTGATTCTGCGACCAAGGAAGCGCTGCGCTACCGCACGGCGATGTTCGAAGGTGCGCGCGCCGTGCAGAAGAACGCGCTCACGGTCAAGACGGCGATCAGCATATGCCAACGCATCAAGGACGAGCGCATCGACGTGCGTTCGAACTCGGGCACGAGCTTAACGCGCGGCTCGACGGGCGAGACGATCTACACGCCGCCCGAGGGTAAGCAATTGCTCGAGGAGAAGCTCAAGAATTGGGAAGCATTCCTGCATGCCGACCTCGAGCTCGATCCGCTCATTCGCGTCGCCGTGCAGCACTATCAGTTCGAGGCGATCCATCCGTTCGCGGACGGCAACGGCCGCACGGGCAGAGTGCTGAATGTGCTCTACCTCGTCGAGCAGGGCTTGCTCGACTCACCCATCCTGTTCTTGAGCCGATACATCATCAGCCACAAGGGCGATTATTACCGCCTCCTGCTCGAGGTTACGACCGAGGGCGCATGGGAGCCGTGGATTCTGTTCATGCTCGACGGCATCGAGGAGACGTGCCTGTGGACGACGGATAAGATCCGCGCGATCCGCGAGCTCATGCGCCACACGGCAAATTTCATTCAGCAGGAGCTGCCGAAGATCTACTCCTGGGAGCTCGTAGAGCTTTTGTTCATGCAGCCGTACTGCCGCATCGCCAATGTCGTCAACGCAGGATTGGCCCAGCGTCAGACGGCATCGGTCTATCTCAAAGAGCTCACGAAGATCGGCATTCTCGAGGAGATCAAGTCCGGCCGCGAGAGCTTGTTCGTGCACCCGAAATACATCGAGCTGCTGGGTGGTGATGAGAACGTCTGGGTGTATTACGCGGGCGTCGAGACGCAGACGGCGATCGAGCGCGAGGCAGGTTAGCGCACGAGAACGACGACCGGCAGCCGGTAGTGCTCACCCGTGCCTGTGCCGCGCGGCAGCAGCGCATCGATCCATAACCGTGCGATGCCGGGGCCGAGCGCGAACAGGCTTTGACTCTCGAGTGCGAGGTCCGGGCTCAGCATGCCCGCGGGCGCCTCGAGCGATAGCTTCAAGGGTGCGCCGCCGAGCACGTCGCCGTTCAGACCATAGGCTGTGATCCGCAGATCCTCGAGCTCGAAGCGTCCGCCGTTTTCGAGCACGATCGTCGCCGGCTCGACGAGGAAGTAATCGAGTCGCGTGCCGAGCATCCCGCCCATGGCCGGGCCGGCCGGGTCCCAGTCCTCGATCTGTAGCCGCTGGCCCGCGTCGTCACCCGTGTAGGCGAGCGCGATCTCCGTGATCGAGATCGGCGGCGGTCTGCCGGGTACGGCTCGTTGCAATGGCTGCGGCGGCGCTGGCTGAGGCAGCTGCGCGCACAGCGGCGCGGCGATTGCCATCGCCGTTAGAACGAAAACCGTGCGCATGAAATCCATTTCAATTTCCCTATTCTACGCTGCTTACGTTGTCCGCCACTGTCTGCGGTAGCGGCTCGGTGTCGTGCCCGTGAGCCGTTTGAACGCCTTGCTGAACGCGAGCCGCGACGTATAGCCAACGCGTTCGGCGATCTTCGGCAGGCTCAAGCCCGATTCGCGCAACAGCCCTTGGGCGCGCTGCATGCGCACAGCCGTCAAGTATTCGAACATGGTTTGGCCGACGAGCTCTTTGAACCGTGCCGCATAAGCGGAACGCGACATCGCAGCTTCCGACGCCAGTGTTTCGAGCGTCCAGTTCTCCTCGGGTTTGTCATGCATGAGTGCGAGCGTCTTGGCGATCGGCTTGTCATAGAGCGCGCGAATGAAACCCGCGGTCTCCGAGCGGCCGAAGTTGATGCGGATGAGCTCGACGAGCAGCACCTCGGTGAGCCGGTCGACGACGACCTCGCTGCCGGGCGTGGCGGTCTCGTACTCGTTGCTGAGCTGCTCGAGCGTGCTCTTGAGCCAGGCGTGGCGCTCGAGCTCCTCGGCCCGCACGATTGTGAGTGAGCGCAACGCTTCCAGCAGCGGATGCCGAGCCGGCGCATCGAGCGAGCAGTAGCCGCACAAGAGTATCGTCTGCGGTGTGCTGCGTGTGCCGTCTCTGGCCGAGTCGCTGAGCGTGTGCTTGCGCCCCGCCTCGACGAAGATGAAATCGCCGGCCTGCAAGTGCTCCTCGGTTGCGCCGGAATTCAAAAAGCACTCGCCCTTGCGTACGAGATGGAAGCTCGCGTGCGCCGGGTCGCCGAATTCTTGCGACCACGGCGCGCTCAAGCGTTCGCAGAAGTAAACGCTGCCGGCGACGCGCATGGCGCGGAGGATGTCGCTCAGGACTTCCATGGTTGCTCGGTCGGCGCGCGCTCGCGCGCTCAACATTTCCGGACGATCGGACTCCTATTTTCGACGAATAGGCATAGAAATGGCAATCGAGTGCCCCCATCGTATGTGCAACTCGGGGACGGTGACCCTAATTCCCATCGAGCTAGGTGGAGCGCGGAGGCAGTCGGCTCGGCCAGAGCGGAATTAGGGTCACTGTCCCCAAAACTTGCTTGAGGAGAATTGCCATGTCCGCGATACAGCCCGTCACTCTGACCGATGCGACGTTCGAGACCGAGGTGGTGCAATCCGACCAGCCCGTGCTCGTCGATTTCTGGGCCCCGTGGTGCGGACCCTGCCACACGGTTGCACCCGTCATCGAGGCGCTTGCCGAGGAATACGATGGCAAGGCCAAGATCGCCAAGCTCAACGTCGATGACAACCCGCAGATCTCGCAGCGCTTCAACGTGCGCAGCATCCCGACGCTCATGGTGTTCAAGGGTGGCGAGCTCGTGGAGACGGCCGTCGGCGCGCGGCCGAAAGCTCAGTTGGAGCAGCTGCTCGACCAGTACATCTGAAAAACCGGAGTCGAACCGAGTTATTCCACGGGTCATTCACAGGCGCCTGCTGATCGGCCGAACAATCTCGGTTCGACCCCTGTTTCTCTGGCGAACGATGGCGTCTCTCGGAGGTCTATACTGAGTAGGACATTAAAGATCGAGCGTGCCGGATGATGCGATTAGTTATTGCGAGCTTCTTGGGAGTCTTCATCGCCTTTTCGGCCTGGGCACAGGACGGGGAGCCGGCTGCCGAGGAAACGGCCGAGGAGGCCGTCGGCGCGATCGAGGATTTCGACCGTGAGCCCGTGAGGTGCATCACGCCCTCGTCAATCCGCCGAACCGAGGTCATCGACGCGCGCACCGTGCTGTTTTACATGCGTGGCGGCGACGTCTACCGCAACCGCCTCGCCTACGACTGCCCGCGCCTCGTCAGAGAGAAGCGCTTCTCCTACGAACTGGTGACAAACCGGCTCTGCAACGTCGACACGATCTTCGTGCTCGAATACTGGGGCACCGAGCTGCGCCGGGGCATGCCCTGCGGTCTCGGGGATTTCTATCCGATCACCGAAGAAGAGGCGGAGCTTCTGAGCATCGATCCTAATGAGATGCTGGAGAACGCGACCGCGATCGAGGAGACGTCGGAGAGCCCAGAACCGGCTGAGGAATAGGCCGAGGCGCTTTTCTCAGCCCGGGGTCTCGCACCGGTACATTTGCCCGTAACCCCCCCCTGTCACCGAGCCGAGCGCCTGTGCGCCCGGCGCCTGCGGATGCGGTGGTCTAGGGGCCGCCGATCGGGTAGCCTAACCCTGTCCAATAAGAACGATTTCGTAAGAGGGGGATGTCATGGTCCGAGTGCTGACCGCTACGCTGATTCTCTCAATTTCGATGGCGCCGGGACTCGCCAGCGCAGACGCGCTGACGCAGATGATCCAGCAGGATCTCACGACCCTGGGATTCGCGACCGGGGGCACCGACGGTGAGATGAACGTTGAGACCGCCGTCGCCATCTCGCAGTTCCAGGCCCAGAACGGCTTGGAGGTGACGGGTGAAGCCTCGCCGCAACTCGCCGGCGTCATAAAATCCAAGATCGGCCAGCAGGGTCAGCCGGCACCGGCTGCCGTTGCACAGGCAGCCCCCGCGCAACAGGCGGCGGCGATGCAAGCTGCGCAAATGCAGGCAGCCCAGATGCAGCAGGCCCAGGCTAGCCAGGCTCAAGCAGCCCAGATGGCGGCTGCGATGCAAGCCGCGCAAATGCAGGGCGCTGCCGGCATGGATCCGGCGGCGATGCAGGCGATGATGCAGGCCGGCATGGACCCGGCGGCGATGCAGGCCATGATGGCCCAAATGCAGGGCGGCGCCGCGATGGATCCGGCCGCGCTTGCAGCAATGCAGGCCGCGCAAATGCAAGGTGGGGCGGCTATGGACCCGGCGATGCTTCAGGCTATGCAGATGCAGGCCGCGCAGGGGCAGGCGGTCCAGGCGCAGGCGGCCCAGCAGGCCTGTCTGCAGGGCAAGATCGCCGAAGCACAAGCCGCACAGCAGTCGCAGCAGCGCCGCCGCGGTTTCGGCAGCCTCATGCGCGCCGTTACGAAGCTCGGCGGCGACGATGTTGCATCCACCGTTGCATCCGCCACGGCGGATATCGCCGAGGCCAGCTCGGTGGTCAGCGATCTCGAGTCGGCAGCGCGCGACCTCGGCCTGACCGACGAAGATGTAGCTTCCTGCGCGACCGCGCAATGAGCGCAACGAGGCCGGCACTGCGCTGTCCCGCGGGACTGCACGGACGAATCGCCTGCGTAGTGGCCGTTGCGCTGCTCGCACCGGCAGCAGCCTTCGGTCAACCTCTCTCCGGGGAGCTTGAAAACCTTCTGTTAGAGGTGTTCGATGAACGTTCGTCGCGGCGCCAGAATCTGGAATCTTACGTCGAAGTTCTACGTGGCGGGACGTTTCCGGGCCTGGCGGGCCTGCCCGGCGGGGTCGGAGATGGCTGCGCGAACTGCATCGTCCATCAGATCGAAGAGATCGTCACAGGCGACGGCGAGCAGGCCTGGGCCGACCGCATCATGAGCCTCCTCGAGGTCCAAGCGATGCTCGGCATCGGCATGGGCCCAGAGTTGGCGGCAACTTTCGGCTTCGGTTTGATGGCGGCGCAATCGGCCATCAACACACGGATGCCCACCGGAATGGTGCCGTCGCTTCCCGACGCTTGGATCGATCCGCACCGGATGCTCGCCGCCGGTGGGGTCATGATGTTGAGCGCCGCCCAAGCGGGGCTGGAGGCCAGGCAGTCGCTCGCGACGAGCAATGCGCAGGCGCAGGCCGAGACGAATCGGGCCAACCAGATCGCCGTGCAGATCGAGGATCTCGGTATCGAAAACACTCCGAATGGACCGATGAACCGGGTCGGCAAGTCGGGTCTCAACCAGCCCATGGACACCGTCGACGGTCAGCAGACTATCCTCAACGGCGTGAGTTTTTTGATCGACCCGCAGCAGCGCGTCATTCTCGAGCATCGCTTCGACGGCACAATGATCGCCGAAGGGGAATCGCGTCCGTTTTTCATCGAAGTCGAGCATTCCGATTTCCGCCAGGTACCCGGCTGCGATCTTTACGAGCCGTATAAACGCACGATGCGCATGGGCGGCATGCTCGATGACGAGCAGATGGCCCAGATGGAGGAGGCGCGCGTCCAGCTCGCTGAGTTCGAGGCTCAGCTCGCTGCGATGCCGCCTCAGCAGCGCGCGATGATGGAAGGCATGATGGGCAGCCAGATGGACACGATGCGCAACATGGTCAACGGCGGCGCCATCGAGCACGTCACGGAGACCGAGGAGATCCTCTGTAATCCTGATTTGCGGGCCTTGTTCAGCCCCATCGATCCGGCCATCGAGCTCGCGCAGATCCAGCGCGACCTCGTGACTCTCGGTTATCAGCCGGGCAATACTGATGGCGTGCTCGACGTGTTAACAGAGGTTGCGATCTCGCAGTACCAGGCCGAGCGCGGCGTACCCGTCACAGGGCAGCCGAGCACGGACCTCGCACTCATGCTCTCCTCGGAGGCTGGCGGTTAGGGCTGTGCGCGTCGCCAGCATCGAGTCAGGGCACTGTCTCTTTTAGCCGTGTCCCGTCGGCGTGGTCATGCGCTTGGCGGTTTCCCCGTGTCCGAACACGATCTGGCGTGCGGCCGCCGTCATGTGCACGAGCGCTACGACGAACAATACGTTGCCTCCCCAGCGGTGCACGTTAGTCAGTAAATCGTGCAGGCGTTCGTTCACCGCGAACGGGCTCGGAATCGCCCCCAAGTTGTAAAACGCAATGGCCTCGCCGCCGAGCCAAACCTTGAGCGGACCCGTGACGAGCATGACGGCGATCGTAGTTAATAAGGTGTAGTGCACCGTGCGCGCAATCATGAACGGGATGCGGCCCTGATCCGGCAAACCCTTCGGGTGCCCCGAGTACAACCGCCAGCCGATACGAACCCAGATGAGCGCATAGACGGTCAGGGCGACGGAGGTGTGCACGCGCAGGAGCTCGGCAGCTTCGTTGGGCGCGACATCCGCCCCTGTCATCTTGTTGCCGATGAACCAGAGCATGACGACGGCCACGGCGTTGAACCAGTGCAGGCCGATCGACAGCCAGCCGTAACCCGACGGCGCGTCCTTGATTGTCATGGCGGGGGGTCAGGGGGTCCCGTGGCAGGGGTCGGATGGTTGGGGTCAGAGTAAAACTATTCACACGCCAGGGGCAGAACCCGTGGCGGAATCGCTGAGTAATTTAACTCTGACCCCAGCTGTCGTTAGACCCCGGCGGTTAGTGCTCGCGCGTGCGCAATCCTTCGGGCGTGATCCAGTAGCGGATCTGATCACCCGTTTCGTCCAGGAATCCGAGTGACTGCTGGAAGAGTCCCTGAGGTATGCCGCCCTCGGGTACGGTCGCGTTGAGCATGTACAGGCGCCGCGCGTGCAGATACAGGCCCGCGTAGGTCGTGGAGCCGTCGGGGTTATCGAGCACGAGATTCAATCCCTCGACGCGGTCGATGTGGTGCCAGCCGTCGTAGACGATTTCGCTGGCCTGCTTGCGCAGCTTGGCCGCTTCGTATGCCATCGAGCCGCGCTGATCGTAGATCCACATCGTCCTGACGTTGATGTCATCGGTCTGGTCGACGATCTCCTGGTAGCTCGAGAAGGCGTTGTTGAAGTCGATGACGGTCAGCGAGAGCCTGACACCGTTGTCCTCCTCGACGAAGTACTCGCGCGCCGGAACCTTGATGCGGTACTCGGTCTCGTGTTCGAACTCGCGTACGTCAGGCTCACGCGGGAAGTTGACTAAGAAGAGGTCGTCCATGTTTGTGTAGAGGATCCACGCATGGGCGAGACCCGGAAGGCATGCCGAGAGACTCAACGCTAGCGTCAGGCGCAGTGCTTTACTAATCATATTCGCCTTCCTGACCGTCCGCGGTCCTCAAGAAACCGAACAGGCAACTCGGCGCGCCGCCTCTGAGCGGATGGCAGCGCACGTCGATCGTGTCGCCTATCGCGAAAGTATCCTCGGCCCAGCCGCGGCGCACGAGCGCATTGATGCTGCCGCCCTCGAGCGTCCACAAGGTCGCAGAGCCGTCATCGTTGGTAACCTCCATGTAGACCCAGGTGTGCGGGTTGATCCAGTGGATCTCCTTCACGACACCTTGCATCTCGATATAGTGGTCCGTTTCGTAATTACCGTGCGAATGATGGCCCCATACCGGCAGGGCCCAGGCGAGCACGGCGGCTGCCGCGAACGCTCTAAATCTAGAAAAAGACATGATCGGTCCCCCTCGAGACAGGTTATCAATGGATAGTTTTTAACGTTTGTGGCGGCATCCGGCAACACTTGTGGGTGATATCCGCGTCAGATCGCGGTTTAATTGGTACGAATCGGAACCGAATCTCCGGAAGATCGGGGTTAGAGCCCATTTTTTCGTGCTGGGCCCTTGCGATCCGACATCGCCTCCCCCAAGCTTCCGCGGAATTTTTTGCCAAGGTGCCAGTCTATAGTACCGGTCTTCCCTGGACCCCAGCCGGCGAGCCCAGCTAACAATGATAAAGATCGAGTTGAACCCGCACGGTTCGGTCCTGCTGGGCCTGGCGATGACAGCCGTTTTCGCGGGCGGAGCTGCCGCGCAGGACGCGCCCGCTAAGACCATTCGGGCCGTGCGTGTCGACACGCCACCGGTTATCGACGGCCTTCTCGATGACCCCGTCTGGGCGCAGGCCGAGCCCATCAGCGATTTCGTTCAAGTCCGCCCGACTGACGGCGGTCCACCGTCGGAAACGACCGAGGTCTATTTGCTCTATGACGACGATACGCTCTACGTCGGCGCTCGTCTCGGCGACAGCGATCCCGACCAGATCGCCGCCAACACGATGCGGCACAACGTCGGCCTGGGCCGCACGGACGACCGTCTCGTCCTGATTCTCGATCCGTTCAACACGCGTCGCGGCGGCTACCGTTTTGAAACGAATGCGAACGGTGTCCGCCACGACATGCTGTATCAGAACGTCAGCCAGGTTCAGACGGACTGGAATGCAATCTGGGATACCGCAGGCTCGGTCGATGAGAACGGCTGGCTCGCGGAGATGGCCATTCCGTTCAAGAGCCTGGCATTCGATCCGGCCGCCGACGCATGGGGCTTCAACTTCGCGCGTAGTATTCAACGCCGTGGTGAGGAGATCGCCTGGGTTTCGCGCAACCGCTCCTACAACCCGAGTATCGCGGGACTTGCAACCGGCTTCGAGGGACTCAGCCAGGGTGTCGGGCTCGACATCGTGCCCTCGCTAGCACTCGTCGAGCAGAAATTCTACGATCCGGGCGGCAATAACTCCGAAACGAATCCGTCGCTCAATATCTACTACCGCCTGACGCCATCGTTGAACGGCTCGCTGACGTTCAACACGGATTTCTCTGCGGTCGAGGTCGACAACCGTCAGGTCAATCTCACGCGCTTCAGCTTATTCTTCCCAGAGCGCCGCGACTTCTTTTTAAATGACGCAGATCTATTCGAGTTCGCGCGCATCGGCGGGCAGGGCTTTGGCGCAACTTTCAATCGGGCGCAATCACGCTCCGACCGCGAGAACAGCCGCCCGTTTTTCTCGCGGCGCATCGGTCTCGCCGCGAATGGCGCGCCTGTCGACTTGAAATACGGCGGCAAGATCAGCGGGCGCGTCGGGCGCTGGAACATCGGCACACTCGCGATTCGTCAAGACGGCTATCAG